>CADCWH010000075.1 GCA_902806395.1 uncultured Thermomicrobiales bacterium
ATCGAGCCGCTGGGCAAGCACCACGCGCTCGACCGCCAGCGCGTCGTTGAGTGTCTCTCGGATGCCCGCGATGATCTCCTCGCCGTCACGGGAAGCGGTCCCGGCCGGAACCGCGTCGTCGCCGGCGTCCCCGGGTCGGTCAATGAGCTGGCGCCGGAGGGCTATGCCTGGCTCCGCCACGTCGCGAGTCCACCGCCCCACGGCTTGATCGACGGCGTTCCACCGCTCCAGTCGGGTCGCATCGTCATGAGCGAGGGAACGCAGGGCCACCATCTGGGTCGGGAACTGGGCTGCCGCGGCGTAGTAGGGGTCTAGGTAGGCGATGTCGCCGGAGAGTAGGAACCCGCGGTAGCCATTCTGCATGTCCACGACCGAGGCGTAGGCCGCGTCGATCGCCGCGATGACCGAATAGGTGTCCTCGACGGCGAGGGCGGTGGAGTCGTTCCGGCGCGCGTTGAAGTACACCAGGCCGATCAGGCAGATGGTGACGAGCATCACCGAAGCGAAAGCGATCAGCAGCTTCCAACGAAGCCGGAGATCGTGGAACCAACCCACCGGATCGTCTCCCCCGGCACCACGCCCACCGCCCTGGGGGCGTCGGCACCCATGTGTGAGGGTACAACCGCCGTGCGGAGTCCAGACATGGCCCCTGGGTCCCAAATTCTCCGATTGGCGGCCGGTCTCACGGCGCAGCGTTTCGGGTTGGAGGCTGGCGCGTGCCCACGGACACCGTCTCGGGCGACTCGCTCTCTGGCGAGAGCGGCTATCAAGAACCCTGGCAGTAGTTGTACCCTGCCGGGGACGCGACGGTATTCACCGCACCGCGCGACGGGCCCGGATGACGGCCGTCTGGCGCTCCACCAACCGCAAAACGAGGTCGGCGAGGATCGCCAGCGCGGTGATCGCGATCGCCCCGGCCAGGATCATCGGCAGACCCACCTTCGCCGGCCGGCCAAGTCCGGTGAAGAGCAACTCGCCCAGCCCGCCGCCCGCTACCGCAGCCGCCACCGTCGCGAGACTGATGGTGGTGACCAGCGCCGTCCGTACCCCGGCGATCACGATCGGCAATGCTAGCGGCCAGCGGACCTGGCGAAACACCTGCCAGGACGTCATCCCGATACCGCGTGCCGCCTCGAGCGTCGGTGCGTCCACGCCGCGCAGCCCCGCCACGATATTGCGGACCAAGAAGATTTGCGCGTAGGCGATCAGGACGACGATCGCGTTGTCCCGTCCCAGGCCCAACCAGGGGATCAGCACGGCCAAGAAAGCCAGGCTGGGCACCGTATAGAGTGCCCCCAACCCGGCGAGCAACGGAAGCGCCAGGCGATGGAACCGAGTCGCCAGGAGGCCAAGCGGCAGGGCAACGAGGAAGCCAAGCGCCAACACTGTCAACGACAGGACAAGGTGCTCGACCGCCAGGTCGAAGATCTCGCCACGGTGCTCGACGAGGTAGTCGAGGCTCAGGTTCTCCATGGGGTCTCCGAGACCGTCTGGTGCCCAGGGCGACTCCGGCACGTGGGCTCTCGAAGAGCCCTCACCGGTCGGCCACGCTGTCGGCCGCCATCGGCTCGCTCACGGCCACGTCGGTGGTGCTGAGAGCCTGGATCGCATCGAGGGTGATCTCTCCGACGGGACGGGCGTCGTCATCGACCACGACCAGGGTGTCTGGGTCCTGCTCGAGCAGTTGGGACAGCGCGGCGCGCAGCGAGGCGGTCCGCGATACGGTCGGGTCGGCAGAGGTCGCGGTCCGGGTCAGGGGCACCATCGCCGAGGAGACCGAAATCAACCCCAGACGGCGGATCACGTTGTCGGCCCCGACCAACTCGGCCACGAACGCGTCGGCCGGGCGGGTCACGATCTGGAGTGGAGTATCGAACTGGACGACCTTACCCGTCCGCATGACCACGATCTTGTCGGCCAGCCGGACGGCCTCGTCGATGTCGTGGGTCACGAACAGGACCGTCTGGCCGAACCGGCGGTGAATCCGGCGTAATTCGTCCTGGAGCCGGACACGGGTGATCGCGTCCAAGGCCCCGAACGGCTCGTCCATCAGCATCGTCGTCGGTTCGGCCGCCAGGGCCCGGGCGAGCCCGACCCGTTGCTGTTGCCCGCCCGAGAGCTGGGACGGATACCGACGGCGGTACGTCTCCGGTGGCAAGCCGACCACATCGAGCAGCGTGTCGACCCGGGCTCGCGTCCGGGCCTTGTCCCAGCCGAGCAGGCGCGGCACGACCGCGACGTTGTCGGCGATCCGCATGTGGGGGAACAACCCCGTCTGCTGGATCACATATCCGATCCGCCGCCGCAGTGCCGGAGCCGGCAGGTCATGAATCTCGGTGTCGTCGATCGTGATCGTCCCCGACGACGGCTCATAGAGCCGGTTCACCATCTTCAGGAGGGTCGTCTTGCCGCAACCGGAAGGCCCGAGTAAGACCACGAACTGGCCCGCCTTGACTGTGAAGCTGACATCGTCGACGGCGGGGACATCGACATTCGGGAACCGCTTCGAGACGTTCGAGAAGGTGATCGAGCTACCCCATTCCGCCTCGTCCGCCGGGGGTTCTTCGGCCGTCAGGTCG
>CADCWH010000076.1 GCA_902806395.1 uncultured Thermomicrobiales bacterium
CCGGGACCAGGAGGTCGTGCGCCCGGCAGCAAGATCAGGACCCTGGCGGGCCAGTGATGCGGCTCCCGCGACGCGGGACGTGGCCGGAGAGATCCTCATGCGGGTCCAGAACGCGCGCTCCCGGCCGGCCGCAACGGCGGATCCGGTGGCATCGACCAAGTGATGCCCCGTTCGAGTTCCTTGCGGAGGCGCACCTGGTCGTCGAGGTGACAGACGGTAGACACCCCGCCGAACGGGATGGCCAAGGCGAGGCTGACCGCGATGGCCGTGCGGACCAAGCTTGGGTCGATGCGTCGTGGCGAGTTCATCCTTCCCGGAGTGCTTGCCTGTCTCGGTCTACGCCGCTAGGAGCGGGCGGGACGTTTGGGGGCGGTGATCCCACTTCATGGGAACCCATCGGCCCCATAGACCGATCTGGGCAGAGGTGCCACAATCCGTCGGACGTCGGCGATGCGGTCGACACGGCCCCGCGGGGAGGAACGGCGATGCAGGGGATGGGCGGGAACTCGTTGGTCCAGCGGATGATCGGCGCGGCGCGCCTGGACGTGCCGACCTACGAGGAGATCGAGCACGACGAGGGCGCCACGCCGCAGGCGGCGATCGTCGTAGTCATCGTGTCTCTCGCTACCGCGATTGGGTCGCTGGGCAATGACGACGCGACAGCAGGATTCGTCTCTGGTCTGATCAGCTCCCTGCTCGGCTGGGTCATCGGGGCTGCCCTGGTCTACTTCGTCGGCACTCGCCTGCTGGCCGGGGCCGCCACCCAGGCAACACTCGGCCAGGTCCTGCGCACCATGGGCTTTGCCAGCACGGCCGGTATCCTGTCGGTGTTCGGGTTCATCACGTTCGTTGGTCCGATCATCGCCTTCATCGGCCCCGTCCTGGTCATGGTCGCGACCTTTATCGCGATCCGACAGAGCTTAGACATCTCTACGGGGCGTGCTGCGGCCGTGGCCGTCGCCGCCATCGTGGTCCAGATCATCGTCGCTGCCATCCTCGCCCTCATCTTCGGCGTTGCCGTGTCGATCTGAGGCGTCACGGCGGGAATCGAACGGCGATCAACTCTCGCCGACCAGCGCTGGTCCGCACCGGCCAATCGGCGCGGACCGGCGCCGCGAGTGGCGTGTCTCCGTGGAGCGGGCATGGACAGGTCGGGACGCGACGACGGATGAGATTGGGTCGACCGGGCGGATTCGTCACCGGCTCGACATGAGAGATGAAACAGGAAGGGCAGGGATGCGGGACCAGGGGCGAAGATCGTTCCCCGAGCGGATGATCGGTGCGGCGAGGCTCGACGTGGCGACCTATCAGGAGGTACGCGATGACGCCGGGGCGACCGGCCAAGCGTTCCTGATCGTGCTACTCGCCGGGATCGTTGCTGGGATCGGGTCATATGGGGCATTCGACCTGGACGATGAGTTCTCGAACGCGGTCAATGTCACCCTGGCGATCATCGTCCCCTTCGTGTCGATCCTGTTCTGGGCGGGCCTCGCGGTGGTCTACCTGTTCGTCGGCACGCGCCTCCTGGCAGGACCGCAAACGTCCGCGACCCTGGAGCAGGTGGCCCGGACGACAGGCTTCGCGTCCTCGGCCGCCTTCTTGACGGTCTTTGAGGTGCTGCCGGTCCTGGGCCCGCTGATCCAGTTCCTCACCACGATCCTGGGGTTCGTGGCCACCATCATCGCCGTGCGCGTCGCGTTCTCCATCTCCGTCGGCCGGTCGATCGCCGTCTTGCTCGTCTCCACTCTGGTCGTCGTATTGGTGATCGCTATCCCCCTGTGCGCGGTCCTCATCTTCGCGAGCTGATCAACCGATGCGGCAGCAGGGAGTCGGCGGGTCCTAGCGTGGGAGAACTCCATGACCGATGAGCGGGACGAGATATTGGCCGGGCAACGGGCGTACTACCGGGCACGGGCCCCGGAGTACGACGAGTGGATCGAGCGCCGGGGACGGTACGACCATGGCCCGGACCTGAACGCCCGTTGGTTCGCGGAGACCGAGCAGGTGCGAGATGCCCTGGTCGCCCTCGATCTCCGGGGTGACGTGCTGGAGATGGCCGTCGGGACGGGGCATTGGACCGAGACACTGGCCCGCACGGCGCGGAGCGTCGTGGCCCTTGACGCCTCGCCGGAGACGATGGTGATTGCCCGTTCACGGCTCGACCAGAGCGGGCTGACGGGGAACGTGCGATTCGAGGTCGCGGACCTCTTCGAGTGGGAAGCCGATCGGACCTACGACGCGGTCGTGTTCGGTTTCTGGATCTCCCATGTCCCTGACGATCGCCTCGAACGCTTCGTGGCGACCGTCGCGGCGGCGCTGCGGCCGGGCGGCTCGGTTTTCTGGGTCGACAGCCTGCGGCAGTCCTCCGGCACCGCGCCGGACCAGCCGTTGCCGCCCGACGAGGAGGAGGTGATGGACCGGCGCCTCAACGATGGCCGGACCTTTCAGATCATCAAGCGTTTCCGGCCCGGGACGGCCTACGAGGCCGTGTTCGCCCGACAGGGGATCGACCTGGCAGTGTTCGAGACGGCGACCTACTTCCAATATGCGATCGGAACGCGGCGCTGATTGACCTGGACCCGTCCAGGTCAGCCGTCATGGTTCCGAGCGAGTATGGTCATGAGGGTGCCGCTCGCCGCGTCACGCGATTGAACGTGTGGTCCTCTCGCTATGGACCCCAGGTCGTGCGGGATGCGCGAGCGGTTTCCCGACTCGATCCATTCCCCAACATGATGGCCCGTTCAGGATCAGCCGACCGTCATGACCCCCGCAGGAGTGACATCACCGGGCCGAAATGGCTGAGGGCCGGTTCGGTGACGGAGACGTAGCTGATGCCGTAGCGCTCGCGGCGCTCGCGGATGGTGGCGGCCATCTCCTCGTCGGTGCCGAGGAGGAAGTGGGGGCTCTCCAGGGTCTCGATGACCGTCAGGCCGAACTCCTCTCCGAGGCTGGCCGCCACCTCCTCCCGGTCGGCGGTCGGAACGACACGCGTCACGACGATGTTGATCTCCAATGACGAGAGGCGTTCGCCGGCGGCCTCGCGGACCCAGTCACGCTTGCGGTCTGCCGCGGTGGCGGTCATGTCTTGCCGGTCCTGGGAGCCGTCCGGGGTGGCCCGGGGATTGAAGGCGACGATGTCGGCTTGGCGGGCCGCAGTCGCGAGCACCTTCGGGCCGCCGCCCCCGACCAGGATCGGCGGACCGGCTTGGGTCGCCGGACGCGGGGTGAGGGTGAGGCCATCGAGTGTCGAGAAGCGGCCCTCGTGACGGACATCCGACTCGGTCCAGAGGCGGCGGATCACGTCGATCGTCTCCGACATCCGGGCGATCCGGACACCGGCCGGGTCGAAGGGGATACCGGTCTGCTCATACTCGGAGCGCATCCACCCTGCTCCGAGGCCCAACTCGAAACGGCCGCCGGAAAGCAGATCGAGGGTCGCCGCTTCCTTGGCGAGCAGGGCGGGGTGGCGGAAGTCGGTGTCGATGACGAAGGTGCCGACGCGGAGGCGGTCGGTGACGGCCGCGGCGACCGCCAGGGCCGAGAAGACGCCGTAGCCGCTGGGGAAGTGATCGGCCAGTTGGATGATGTCGTAGCCCATGGCCTCGACGCGGCGGGCCTTCTCGACCCACTCGGGACCGGTGTCTGCGGCGCGGACCTGGATGCCGAACCGGAAGGGGCGCTGGGTGGTGGCGTCGGTCATCTGGTCCTCCTGAGATGAGTCGGCAATCGGCAGGCCGGGGGGTAGGGGGTCAACCTCGTAGGTGGCGTTCGGGCCGGTGGATCATCAGGTCGATGACCATCCAGAGGGAGCGGGCGTAGGGATAACCGAGTAGGGGAAGGCCGACGGCCACCACGACCGCGATGATCTGGAGGGCAAGAGTCGAGAGGTCCGTGCGGATCAGCAATGCCAACACGAACGCGAACCCCAGGAACTCCGCCCCGAGCAGGTTCACGGCGTAGGCACCGAGGAAGTAGCCCTCCTCCCGTTCGAACGGGACCCCGCAGTGGGGGCACCGGTCCCTGAGGGTCCAGAAGCTGGAGAAGACCCCCCCGGTGCCGCAGTA
>CADCWH010000077.1 GCA_902806395.1 uncultured Thermomicrobiales bacterium
GGCGTCAAACTGACCACCGTCGGGGTCGTCGCGGTGGCCGTCACCTCCACCCTGCGCGGCCAGATCGAACCCCAACTGTTCGGCCGCAGGTTGCCGGTCGCGCTCGTCTTCCGCTCCATCGCGATCATCGTCCTCTTCGTCGCCATGCACTTCATCGCCACCGCCTCCCTGGCCCTCACCGAGGACTGGCTGGCGGGGGCGCAGGTGACGTTCCTGGACCTGATGTTCGAGGCCATGAGCGCCCTGGCCATCGTCGGCCTCTCGACCGGCATCACCCCCGCCCTCAGCGACCCGAGCAAGCTCGTCCTCTGCGTCACGATGTTCATCGGTCGCCTCGGCCCGCTGACAGCGGCCTTCGCCCTCCAGCGCCGCCAGGCCCGCGCCACCTACCGCTTCCCCGAGACCAGCGTCCGGATCGGCTGAGCGACGCCGGGCGAGTCGCTGCTCCTCGACTGGACGGATCGTCGGCACCCTTCGGGCAACAGCGCCCGACCGGACGTGCCGGGCAGGGACGGGACGTGTCGCGGATGACGGTCGCGGGTGGCCCACCGTGCTACCATTCGGGGTGGTATCAGCGGTTTCCGGATGGGGCCGCGACGGGGGAGGACGGCGCGTGGAGCCGCAGATATTCGGGGAGAATTGGATCGTCATCGGCCTGATGCTCGTCTCGGCCTTCGGGATCGGGATGACGTTGCTGATGCTCAACCTGGCCGTCGCCCCCAGCAAGCCCTCCGCCACCAAGGCCGCCCCCTACGAGAGCGGCATGCCGGATATCGAGCCGGTCCGGCCGAGCTTCACGCCCCGCTTCTACGTCGTGGCGATGCTGTTCGTGATCTTCGACATCGAGGCGGTCTTCATCTTTCCATGGGCGGTGATCTTCGACGAGCTGGGCCTCTACGGGTTCGTCGAGATGATGAGCTTCATCGGCCTGCTCTTCGTCGGTTACGTCTACGCCTGGAAGAAGGGAGCCCTGGAATGGGTCTGATCGACGACCGCTTCGATAAGAACATCTTCATCACCTCGCTCGACTTCGTTTTCAATTGGGCTCGGCGGTCGTCCCTGTGGTGGTTGCAGTTCGGCTTGGCCTGCTGCGCGATCGAGATGATCTCGGCCTCGATGAGTCGCTTCGACCTGGCGGAGCGGTTCGGGATGCTCTACCGCGCCTCCCCGCGCCAGGCCGACATGATGTTCATTGCCGGCACCGTCACCAAGAAGATGGCGCCGATCGTTCGCACCCTCTACGACCAGATGCCCGAGCCGAAGTGGGTCATCTCGATGGGCTCCTGCGCCAACGTGGGCGGTCCCTATGACACCTACGCCGTGCTGCAGGGCGTCGACCAGGTAATCCCTGTCGATGTCTACGTACCCGGCTGCCCCCCGAACCCCGAAGCCCTCTACTATGGGGTGCTGGAGCTGCAGAACCGGGTCATCAAGTACGAGACGATGGCCAAGCGGCAGGGCGTCGAAGCCGCCGAGGCCCAGCGTCGCATCGACCGCGCCGACGCGATGGCCGCCCAGGTCTAGTTCCGGCGCCGTCCCGGCAGGCCAGCCCCTCCGGCGGGGAACAGTGTCGGCCGGGGGCGTTCCCCGTGATCCGAAGGAGCAACCCCGTTGACCGACGACGCGACGCCCAAGGCGAGCCAAGATCAGGATATCCCCGGTGAGCCGGCGGGGGGCGGACCGCCCCGTAGTGCCAGCCAGGCTGCCCCGGCGGCCGACACACCCACGGCCGACCTGAAGAACACCACCGAGGGTTCCGCCTCCAACGCCGATCCGATGGGCACCGTCGATGCCGCCGCCGCCCCGGCCAACCCGCTCGTCGGCGGCAGCCAGACGGAACCGACCGCCACCCAGGAGGGTGATCCCTCCGCCGCCGACCCGCTCGCCAACGTCGACGCGATGCGGGACCGGATGGACCTCGCTCCGCTCGCGGAGACCGATCCCTGGGGCCGGGGCGCCTACGTCGACCCCGACGTGGAGCGTCACCCGGTCGTGCGGGCCCTGCGTGAGCAATTCCCGGACACGATCCTCGACATCGTGCGCTTCCGGGACGAGACCACGATCCACGTCCGGCCGCACGACCTGCGCGACATCTGCTTCCACCTGCGCGATCACACGTCGATCGGCCTCAACTTCCTCACGGACCTGACGGCGGTGGACATGCTCCGCCTCCGCGAGGAGCCCCGGTTCGACGTCGTGGTCCAACTCTACTCACTGACCAACCGGGTCCGGGTCCGGCTCAAGGCGGGGGTCAACGACGGGCAGCCCGTCCCCTCGCTGACCCCTGTCTGGAATGGTGCCAACTGGCTCGAGCGAGAGTGCTACGACATGTTCGGCATCCAGTTTGAGGGGCACCCCAACCTGCGCCGCATGCTGCTCCCCGACGAATGGGAGGAGGGCCACCCCCTCCGCAAGGACTATCCCATCCGCGGCTGGAGCGAATTCCCCGTCTACAACACCGAGCGCACCGTGCCGCGGGCCCGAACCCGATGGACGGGCCGAGGACCGAGCTAATGGCTATCAGGACCCCGACATCACCGGCCACCACCCACGGCGGCGGCAACACCGAGGAGACCGGACGCTCCTTCGCCGAGGGAGCCTTCGCGTTCAATGAGGATGCCCCCAAGACCGGCACCCTGATGATCGACGGCGAGCGCACGCTCGACAACGGCAACCGGGAACTGGTCCTGAACATGGGCCCGCAGCACCCCAGCACCCACGGGGTGATGCGGGTCGTGCTGCGTCTCGACGGCGAGGTCGTCACCGACTGCGACCCGGTCATCGGCTACCTCCACCGGGGCACCGAGAAGATTGGTGAGAACCACCGCTACTCCCAGATCATCCCCTGGACCGACCGGACGGATTACGTCGCCGCACCGATGAACAACCTCGGTTGTGTCCTCGCGATCGAGAAGCTCTGCGGCGTCGAGGCTCCCGAGCGCGCCCAATACTGGCGCGTGGTCATGTCCGAACTGGCCCGCATCTCCTCCCATCTCGTCTGGCTCGGCACCCACGCCTTGGACATCGGGGCGTTGTCGATGTCGCTCTACTGCTTCCGCGAGCGGGAGATCATCCTCGACATCTTCGAGGCCTTCTGTGGGGCCCGCCTGACGACGAACATGATGGAGATCGGCGGCTTCTCCCGCCCGATCCCCAACGGCCTGGTTGAGCAGATCCGCAACTTCCTGCGCATCTTCCCCGAGCGTCAGAAGGAGTACGAGACCCTACTGTCGGCCAACCCGATCTGGATGGCCCGGACAAAGGGCGTCGGTGTCATCACCCCCGAGGCCGCCATCTCCTATTCTCTGACGGGCCCCTGCCTCCGTGCCTCGGGCATCAACTACGACATCCGCAAAGCGATGCCCTACTGCGTCTACGACCGGCTCGACTTCGAGGTCCCCCTCGGCCAGCACGGTGACACCTACGACCGCTACCTGGTCCGGATGGAGGAGTTCCGCCAGACGCTGCGGATC
The DNA here is from genome assembly GCA_902806395.1 of uncultured Thermomicrobiales bacterium. Next base: position 3,474 of record CADCWH010000077.1, read on the forward strand.
ATCGAGCAGGCCCTGGACGCCGTCGCGCCGATGGATACCCCGCTCATGGCCTACGAGTCGGCCTATGTGATCCCCCCCCACAAGGGCACGATGACCACCGCCGAAGACATGCAGCGCCACTTCATCTGGGTGATCAAGGGCTTCTCGCCCCCGGTCGGCGAGGCCTACGCCGCCGTCGAGCACCCCAAGGGCGAGAACGGCTACTACTTCGTCTCCGATGGCACCCCGATGCCGTACCGGTTCCGCATCCGCTCCCCGGACTTCGTCAACCTGGCCGTGCTGCCGCACATGGCGACCGGCGCGATGCTCGCCGACGTGGTGACGATGATCGGCACCATCGACATCGTGCTTGGTTCGGTCGACCGGTAGCGATCTCGCCTGATTCGGCGCCCGACGCCATCCCAATCATAGAGAGACGACGGACCAGCCACGGCCGCCTGGGCGGCCGTGGCTGGTCCGTCCCGATGCCGCAGTGCTTAACCCTTCCGTCTGCCGCATCACGACCGTAGGATGCCCCCTGCCCCGGAGGTCGAGGGTCACACCCTCCCCACCGAGCGATCGGTGATCCACATCGTCGGGAACGACCTGGACATACCCTGTCCCACCGCGTCAAGCCACATCCGATGGTCAGCCGGGGCCTGGCTCGCGCCCGAGTGCAGGATTGGCTGGTCGCAGGAGCGCCAGAATGACAGGTGATGGCGAACCAGGGTCGGCGCGACAGACGCGAACCGTGGCGATGCTGGCACTCATGTGGGGGTGCCTGTGGCGTGGCACCCTCTGGGGCGTGGCCCTGGGCATCTCACTCGGGGCGATCTACGGTGCGCTCCTCCTGGTATTGTGGTCAGTCGGGGACTCGGTCGGGACGGCTCTCGGTGTGTGGGAAGGGAACACCGACGCGTGGCTGGGCGCGTTCTACTTGGCACCGTATGGGGGGATCATCGGCGCGGTGCTGGGAGCCGCGGTCGGCCTCCCGCTCGGTATCCTCGTCGGGTCGCTGGCCGCGTCGGCCTCCGTCATTCGATCCTTGCGGGGTCGTGGGACACCTCGTCGGTATCACGGCTCCGTGGCGTGGGCATCAGCCGTCGTGAGCGTCGGCGCTGTGATCGGCGTATGGAAAGCTCGTAGGACAGGCCCGGCCGAGTTCATCTTCATCGAGAACACCAGCGGCGTCTTCGACGACGGACCGGTGGATCTGGTCGCCGTCGTGCTCCTACCCACCGTCGTGATCGGGATTGTTGGGTGGTGGATCGGTCAGCGGGTGGCTGTTTGGTCCACGGGAGACGGGGCGAAGGCGCACCCGGAGAGCACACCGGGTTGATGGTTCCCCGCAACCGGCGTCCTCCCCACTGAGTGAGGCGACCCTGGTGCTTCACGTCCAGATCACTCCCGTTGCGCCGCCGCCCGGGCGGAACCTGGGGGCATCGCGCCTATCTTCCCGAACCACCATGGTCAGCCTTGGTGATGACGAGATGCCAGAGTCGCCGCTCTCGACCGTGCGATCTGCCTTAGCCGACCGCACGGTCGCGGCCGGACCGGGTACAATCCGTCATCGTGCGCCACCCGCCCGAATTCGGGCGACGTTGCCTGGCGCCTGTCCTCTAGCGCATTGCCCATCGCGAACGGAGCTGACCAGCCCGTATGGACCAACCGCTCTGGCTCTCATTCATCGTGGCGTTCCTGATCATGAACGTCCTCCTCGGCGGCATGGCCTACATGACCTGGTTCGAGCGCAAGGTCCTCGCTCGGATGCAGGACCGCCTCGGCCCGACCCGGACCGGACCCGCCGGCCTGCTGCAACCGATGGCCGATGGCATCAAGTTGCTCGGCAAGGAAGACCTGATCCCGGCCGCCGCCGATAAGCCGGTCTTCTTCTTCGCCCCCCTCGTCATCTTCGTCACCGCCATCGTCTCGGTCGCCGTGATCCCCTTCGGCGGTCAGGTCGACATCTTCGGGACCGATGTCAATCTCTTCATCGCCGACCTGAACGTCGGCGCCCTGTTCCTGCTCGCCTTCGGCTCGATCGGCGTCTACGGCATCATCCTCGGTGCCTACGCCTCCGCGAACCGGTTTTCCCTGCTCGGTGGCCTCCGTGCCGCCGCCCAAGTGATCTCCTATGAACTGGTCCTCGGCCTGTCACTGGTCGGCGTCTTCTTGCTGACCCAGTCGCTCAGCCTGCGCGACATCCTCGATGCCCAGCGGGCCAACCTCTCGTTCGGGTTCCTGGAGATCCCCAACTGGTACATCATCACCCAGCCCTTGGCCTTCATCCTGTACCTGATCGCCGCCATCGCCGAGACGAACCGGGCCCCGTTTGACTTGCCCGAAGCCGAGACCGAGTTGGTCTCCGGCTTCCACACCGAGTACTCGGCATTCCGGTTCTCGCTCTACTTCCTCGGCGAATACATCAACATGATCATCATCTCGCTGTTCGCCAGCACCATCTTCCTCGGCGGCACCGACGGGCCGGGGGCGGAGACCTACTGGGGCCTGGGCATCCTCTGGCTACTGGCCAAGACCGTCTTCTTCCTGTTCTTCTACATCTGGCTCCGGGCCACCCTGCCCCGGTTCCGCTACGACCAGTTGATGGGCATCGCCTGGAAGATCCTCCTGCCGTTTGCCCTGCTCAACATCGTCTTCACCGCCTTCGCGCGACTGGTCGCCAACGGCCAAGTGTTCTGAGCGATGGGGCAAGCCGCCCGACCCTGCTGACCCGATCAGTCCGACGTCTGCCGCCCGACCGATCGACCACTGGAGCGACCTGATGCCCTGGGATGTCCTGATCTTCTACCTGATCGCCACCATCTGTACCCTCTCGGCGATCGGGGTCGTGGCGGTCAACAACCCGGTCCACTCGGGCGTCTTCCTCGTGCTGTGCTTCCTCAACATCGCCGCCATCTTCGTCATGCTGGGGGCGGAATTCCTCGCCGTGGTGCAGGTGATCGTCTACACCGGGGCGATCCTGGTCCTCGTGTTGTTCGTGCTGATGTTGGTCGATCCCGACGACCTGCCCGAGTTCCACACCGGCCGACCCGTCCAGCGGTTCGTCGGCCTGCTCCTCGGGGCCCTGTTGCTCCTGGAGATCGGGGCCGTGATTCTGAACCGGACGGTGACCGGCACGGCCGGGACGGACACCGCCGCCTCGATCGCTGCCGTCGGCGGCAATACCCAGGCCCTCGGCCGGACGCTCTACACCGATTACCTGTTGGCCTTCGAGGTGGTCTCGCTGGTCCTCACGGTCGGCGTCATCGGTGCCATCGTCCTTGCCCTGCCGGAACGACTCGGAGCCGCCTCCCCCGCCACCCGGCGCGGCACCATCTCCCTCGCCCACCCCAAGGACGTCGACGCCGCGCTGCCTTCCGGGCCCATCGGCGAGACGCCGATCCCCGCCCGGCCAGCGGCGGCGACCGGCGCCCAGCCGACCCCCGTGGGCGCAGGCCGGCGCCTGATCATGACCAAAGATCCCGATGCCTACACGACCCCCGGTCCTGGCCGGGGCTAGACCCTCCGCGGACCGACCTTACCGGAGACCACGAGCCGCACATCGCCCGCGCACCGGTGGGCACCGCGAAGGAGCGACGCGACCATGGGCGACCTTGGGGTCAACCACTTCCTCTTCCTCAGCGCCATCCTCTTCATCATCGGGATGATGGGAGTCCTGACCCGACGCAACCTGCTGATCATCTTCATGTGCGTCGAATTGATGGCGAACGCGGTCAACCTCTCGTTGGTAGCATTCGGCTGGGAGCTCAATAGCCTGAACGGGCAGGGCTTCGCGATCTTCATCATCGCCATCGCCGCCGCCGAGGCCGCGGTCGGACTGGCGATCATCATGGCGCTCAGCCGCCGCCAGCGCACGGTCGATGTGGACGATATCCGCAGCCTCCGCGACTGATACTGGCGGTCTGACAGCCCGGGCGTCGCCGTGCCGAAACGCTCCGGCCTCGACCGACCCATACCGGCAGACAGGCAATACCGTCGGATTAGGACCGATGGGCAGGTCCACCTTTCGTCCCGGATGCGTAGGATGGCCCTAACGTACCGGCGCGATCAGGGTTCCGAGCGTCTCCACGCTCGCTGTTCCCCACCGCCCGCTGTCCTACACCGGCTCTGGGGAATACCATGGCGGAGGCCAGCGCTCGCATCCTCGTTGTCGACGACGATGCCGATATCCGAAACCTCCTCCGGGCTCGCCTGGAAGCACGCCACTATCGTGTCCATGTGGCGGAGAACGGAGAAGCCGCGCTCGCCGCCATTGCCCTCGATCACCCCGATCTGGTGATCACCGATTGGATGATGCCCGGAGTCGATGGGCGTGGACTGCTCCAAGCCGTGCGTGATGACCCGGCTACCGTCTCTATCCCGGTCATCTTGCTGACCGCTCGTGGCACGTTGGACGACCACTCGGACGTGGTGGAGGCCGGCGCCGACGACTACCTCGCCAAGCCGATCGAGTTTCGCGAGCTCTTCGCCCGGATCAATGCCTTGCTCAATCCCTCCCACCCCCGTCGTGGTCCCGTCTCACCCGTGCGGGAGCTGGACGACGCGACCGGATTCATCGTCGGTGTCCCACTCGCCACCGTGCTCCAGATGGTCCAGATGGACAACCGTACCTGCCGACTCGACATCGTCTCGCCCGACGGCGTAGGCAGGCTGGACTGCCACGGCGGCCAACTCATCGATGCCAGCACTGGCGACCTCAGGGGCGAGGAGGCCGCGTACCGCATCCTCGGTTGGCGGGCCAGTCGCATCGCCATCCGCAGCATGGATGGCCCGATCGGAGAACCCACGATCCGGGTGGCGCTTGCCCACCTCTTGATCGAGGCGGTACGCCAAGAAGATGAACGCGGCCGTGCTGCCCCGCCGCGGCAAGCGGCGAGCATGTCGACGCGACCGACGGTCTCGCATCACGGCCAATCCCACCCCGACCAAGCAGAGAAGACCACCGAATCGATTCCCGGTCATTCCCGCAGCGTCCGCCCAGCGCAGGCGGAAGCCGAGCGGACCGAAGAACCCCGCCCGATCAGGGAGATCATCGACGTGACACCGGCCCACCGGCTGGTGTTCAGCAGTGGACCGCGACGCGGTGAGACGTTCGCGCTGACGAAGGCCGTCACCTCCGTCGGCCGATCTCCGGACAACGACATCGTCGTCGACAGTGCCGAGGTCTCCCGCCACCATGCCCGCCTGGAGTACACCCATCAGGGACTCACGGTGATTGACGTCGGTAGCACCAATGGGACGTGGGTCAAGGGCGAGAGCGTGCGCTCCAACCACGTACGGGTCGGCGACGAAATCGTCTTCGGGACCACCAAGGCGACCATCCTGGGCATCGACGATCCGGCGTAGCGACAGCGATCCCGGAGTGGACGCCGGATAGCCGCCCTCCCCGCTGGTGATGATGTGCCCGGTCCTGGCTCCCCCACGGCGTCGTCCGGCCATTGAGTCATGTCGCATTCGGACCGCGAGGATCCATCCGGCTACCTTCATGCCGCATGAGGCGTCGCGGGCCATCTCGACCCGTGGCACGATCGCGTCCGCTCTGGACCAGACACGATGAGCCGAACTTCGCCGTGCATCACTGCACGTGGAGAGTCGCGAGCGGGGGAGGTCGCCCGAGCGGCGGACTGCCATCGCCCCGGTAATGATCGGTGCCCCGCTGTCCGCCAACGGCCCGATGGGGATGATTCCCGGACTCGTCCTCGATAGCCCGGCGGCGACCGTCGTTTCCCAGCCGCCGGATGTCCCGAATGACCCCGGCAGGGGGTGTTTGGCCTATCCACGATCCCGCATTGTGTTTTCCTCGCGGGGCTGGTCGGCCTCCTCACGTGACCCGGGATGGACCGGCGCTCCGACTCGACCAGCCCACACCCGACCGGCCCAGGCGGCGCCCGGAGTGGGGCATGGGCGCACGGGCGAGCCGCGGGCGCCTATGCCCCTCTCCGGGCTGGGTCCCATGCGCTACAATCGGTCCCGCCCGTCGCCGTGAGGCGACCGGTTCGGCGTTTGCCCCTGCCCCGGGGAATCACCGATGGCTGACGGCTGATCGCTATGGGCTGAGGGCTGCACGCGCGTATGGCCGATTTCTTGTTCCTGATCCCGCTGCTGCCGCTCGTCGCCTTCGCCGTCAATATCCTGGCGGGGCGAGGCACCATCCGCGACAACGCCCACTGGGTCGCCGCCCCTGCGGTCTTTGGCTCCTGGCTGCTCTCGATCTTCGTCCTGATGGACATCGCGGCCAACGACGAGCCCCTCCATCAGCACCTCTTCACCTGGATCCCGGCCGGCGACTTCACCGTCGAGGTGAACCTGTTCGCCGACCAACTCACCGCCGTGATGCTGCTGGTGGTCACGACGGTCGGCTTCCTGGTGCACGTCTACTCCATCGGGTATATGCACGGCGACGGCGGCTACTACCGCTTCTTCTCCTACCTTCCCCTGTTCGTCTTCTCGATGCTGATGCTGGTCCTGGCCGACAATTTCCTGCTGATGTTCGTCTTCTGGGAAGCGGTCGGCCTCTGCTCCTACTTCCTGATCGGCTTTTGGTTCAAGCGACGCTCGGCCGCCAACGCCGCCCGCAAGGCGTTCATCGTCAACCGGATCGGTGACCTCGGCTTCGGCCTCGGCATCATGCTCACCTTCTGGAGCTTCGGCACCCTGGCCTTCCACGGTGAGGAGGGCGTCTTCGCGCGCGTGGGTGAAGTGTCGGGCGGCACCCTGACCGTGATCGCCCTGCTGCTCTTCCTCGGGGCCTGTGGCAAGAGTGCCCAGTTCCCGCTCCACGTCTGGCTGCCGGACGCGATGGAGGGCCCGACCCCGGTCTCGGCCCTGATCCACGCGGCGACGATGGTCACGGCCGGCATCTACATGGTCGCCCGCTCCTACACCATCTTCGCCGCCTCCGAGACCGCGATGCTGATCGTCGCCATCATCGGCGCCTTCACGGCCTTCATGGCCGCCACCATCGCCCTGGTCCAGAACGACATCAAGCGGATCGTCGCCTACTCCACCCTCAGCCAGCTCGGCTACATGGCCTTCGCCCTCGGCACCGGGGCCTGGGTCGCCGCCATCTTCCACCTGATGACGCACGCCTTCTTCAAGGGCCTCCTCTTCCTCGGCTGCGGCAGCGTGATCCACGGCATGCACGAGGAGCAGGACATCCAGAAGATGGGCGGGCTGCGGAAGTACCTGCCGATCACCTTCTGGACCTTCCTGATCGCCGCCCTGGCCAATGCCGGGCTGGTCCCCTTCGCCGGGTTCTGGAGCAAAGACGAGATCATCGTCGGTGGCTGGATCAGCGAGCACCAGCCGATCGGCTCGATCGTGGCGATCGTCGGCCTGGTCTCGGCCTTCCTGACCGCTCTCTACATGTTCCGCCTGGTGTTCCTAACGTTCTTCACCGAGCCCCGCTTCGACACCGAACACGTCCACCCCCACGAGTCGCCCCGGACGATGGCCGTGCCGCTGGTGCTGCTCGCGATCCCGGCCGCCCTGATCGGTTTCGTCGGCTTCCCGCCGGAGGACGGCCCGCTGCACCACTTCCTGGAGCCGGTCTTCGAGTCCGAAGGCATCCAGCCGGAGGGTGAGGAGGTCGCCGGCGCCGGCGCCTACGTGGTAGACGGACCCGAGGTCGCCGCCCTCTCTGCCGTGA
>CADCWH010000078.1 GCA_902806395.1 uncultured Thermomicrobiales bacterium
CCTCTTCCCGCTCGGCGATCTCAGCGAGTGCCTCGAACCGTTCGACGTGCTCCGTGAAGCGCTCGGACGCGTACTCCTTGGCCTGGCCGGTGGTCACGAGGAAGGGCCAATCGCTGCTCTGGAGGAGGAGTAGTTCACGGGCCGTCTGATTCAGGAGAGACTCGCGTTCGCCGGTAGCGTCAGGGAATCGTTCGACTAGCGTTTCCATCCGAGACTCAGCGGCATGAATCGGCGGCCACATCCACTCCGTGTCCACATTGAGCCAAGTGAAGTGATTGCCGCCCGCGCCCCAACTCGATTCCGGGAGCACCATGACTCGCTCGGGCACGTACTCCCGGACGATCTTGGTCGCCGTGGACATCTCGACCGTGGTGCTCTTGGCGAGACCCCGCAAGACTTCCTTCAGCCAATCGACTCCCTCGAACCACCAGTGGCCGAACAGCTCGGTGTCATAGTTGGAAGCGATGACTCCCGGCTTGCCATTCTGGCGATGGTAGTCTGCCAGCAACTCCTCTACCAGTGACACATAATGGGCAGCTTGCTCGCGCGTCCGCTCCATCGCCCGGTCAGGATCATAGGGAGGCTTCTCACCCAAATCGACCCCGGCGCCACCGATCCGCCAGTATTGCATCCCCGACACGCCGTCTTTGCGGTGGAACTCCCGATAGGCAAAGTCACCCGGATAACCGAAGGTGCCCGACCAGACCTGCTGACCGGTCCGGTTGTTTCGGCCCAGGACCGCGACCTTCCCGGGTGCGTCTCCGACCCAATATGCCTGAAACGTGGTGCCGGGCTCGGACTGCTCATCGTCGGTCAGTTCGACCGCGTAGCGGCGGGTCACTTCGCCGTACGGGCCGATCGCTTCTCCCGCCGCCTTGCCGACGGGCCGACCGCCCTCGACGGTGTGATTCTCGCTGAAGAAGACATCGATGCCCTGAGCGGCGAGGAAAGTCTCGATTCCCGGACGGCGGGTGTCCTTCCCGCCGAATTCGTCATGGTAAGCCGGGCGATAGGCGCATTCCGGAAGCCAGATCGCGGTCGGGGCCTGGCCGAAATGCCGCCGATACGATGAGATGCCGGTGGCGATCTGGCCGTAGATCGAGGAGTCTCGAGACAATAGGGGGAGATAGCCATGCGTGGCCGCACAGGTCGAAATCTCGATCCGACCGCGGTCCTGGAGCGCCTTGAAAGCCTTGATAACGTCCTTGCCATAGCGATCCTCGAAGGATCCGAGGACGCGGCCGTACCAATGGTGATAGAAGCGGGCAAGGTCGCGCATCGCGGTGTCGCCGACGGCGTCGAATCGCTCGAGATCGTTGGCGGCCCAGGCGGATCGCTCGGCGGCGTAGTGCACGAAGTGATCGCCGATCAGGGGGTCGGCCAACTGTTCCGCCAGGATCGGCGTGATACCCACCGTCAAGTTGTACTCGACGCTCTCGGCGTCGAGGTCGTAGAGCGCGTTCAATAGGGGGATGTAGGTCTCGGCCAGGGCCTCGTGGACCCACTCCTCACCGTGCGGCCACATGCCGGCTTGGCGCGCGTAGGGCAGGTGCGAGTGCAGCACGAACGTGAACGCCCCGTCTGTCATTGGTTTTCCTCCGGTCGATCCGTCCGCTGTCGTGGACAGACCCGACCTCGTCGCTTCGCGATACGTCCGTCGTCACCTGGGCATGATGGTCTCCGGTGGCCCGAGCAGCTAATCCGCGCCCGCGCCTAGCGGCGATGGAGCGGGTGGGCGGTACCCTCGACGGTGTAATCATACGGGTTGTGGCCACGCGCCTCGTCTGGCGACTTGGCCCGGCCATAGGTCCAGACCATCTCGGCCAATCCGTCCGCCAGTCCGTCGTGCAATTGGTGTGATTGGAAACGCCAACCCCAGTTGCCGGTGGGGCGACCGGGCACGTTCATCCGCGCCTCATCACCGAGCCGCATCACGTCTTGCAGGGCGACGATCGCCGTGTCGGCGACTGATGCCAAGGCGAGACGGATCAAATCCCAGGCGATGTCTTGGCCATCGCGGCCGAGATACCGGGTGACGGCGTTGCGCTCGGACTCGGAACGGCTGGCGAACCAACCGACGGTGGTCTGGTTGTCGTGAGTCCCAGTGTAGACGACATCCGATTCGACATAGTTATGCGGGAGGTAGGGGTTCGCCGGGTCATCTTCGAAAGCGAATTGGAGGACTTTCATGCCGGGGAAGCCAAGCCGGTCGCGCAATGCGATCACGTCCGGAGTGATGACACCGAGGTCCTCGATCACGAAGGGCGTCGCCCCGAGCTCCCGGGCGATCGTCGCGAAGATGTCCTCGCCCGGTCCCGCCTCCCAGTGTCCACCTTCGGCTGTCGCCTGACCGTTGGGGACGACCCAAGCAGCCGCGAAGGCCCGGAAATGATCGATCCGAATGATGTCGACGGTCGTCAACATCGCCCTGACCCGAGCCACCCACCAGGCGTATCCAGAGGCGCGATTCGCCTCCCAATCGTAGACGGGGTTGCCCCATACCTGACCAGTGGCCGAGAACGGGTCCGGAGGGACGCCGGCGATCATCGTCGGCGTCCCGTCCGCATCCAACTGGAAGATTTCTGGGTGTGACCACACATCGGCGCTGTCGTGCGCGGCGAAGATGGGGATGTCGCCGATGATCTGGATACCCCGATCATTCGCGTAGCGCTTCAATTCGGTCCACTGGCGCCGAAACTGGAACTGCTCGAACTGCTGGTACCGGACCTCGTCGGCCAGCTTGGCCCGCCACTCCGCCATGGCGGCGGGTTCACGGCGGCGAATCGGCTCCGCCCAATCGGTCCACGCCACACCCCCGTGAGCACCCTTGACGGCCACGAAGAGGGCATAGTCATCGAGCCAGGTGCTCTCGGCCTCGCGAAAGGCGTCAAACGCCGGACGCTGGTCGGCGGCCGCGCCGGAACGAAACCGGTCGAAAGCCCGGCGCAGGAGAGGATACTTATAGTTCTGGACGCGCTGGAACTCGACCTCGAAGGTCGCGAAGTCGGGAGCCTCCCACAGGTCCGCCTCGTCGAGGAGCCCCTCGCCCGCGAGCCAGCTCAATGAGATCAGGAGCGGGTTGCCGGCGAACGCCGAGGGCGATGCGTACGGCGAATCACCGAAGCCGGTCGGGCCAAGAGGCATCACCTGCCACCGTCGCTGCCCGCCGCGTGCGAGCCAGTCCACGAACCGGAAGGCCGCCGGCCCAAGATCGCCGATCCCATGCGGCCCGGGCAAGGATGTCGGGTGGGCCAAGACCCCACTGACGCGGTCGGACGGCATAGGTCGCTCCGATGGCGAACCACAGCGGCACGTCGCACGGTCAGGACGGCAGCCACGGCACGAGTGGACAAACGTTGGAAATGGCCCGCACGCAGCGCGCCAGCCTCTGGCTCGGGCGCGGCGCGGGGAGACTATGGCTCTTCCAGGCTGTCCCGGAGGATGTCCATGTGTTCCAGGGCAAGACCGGTGCCGATCGCCACGCAGGAGAGTGGGTCGTCCGCGACGTAGCATGGTACCCCGGTCACCTCGGTCAGGAGGTCGGGCAGGTGACGCAGCAGGGCTCCGCCACCGGTGAGGATCATCCCCTTGTCGATGATGTCGGACGACAGTTCGGGAGGTGTCTCCTCGAGCACCGCCCGGACGGCGCCGATGATCGCCTCGAGGGGTTCGTTGATCGCGTCCGTCACTTCGCTGGCGTGGATCTGGATCGTGCGCGGCAGTCCGGCTACCTCGTCCCGCCCTCGGACCTCCATCGCCACGTCTTCGGGCAGCGGCACCGCGCTTCCGATCGCGATCTTGACTTCCTCGGCCGTCCTCTCCCCGATCCGCAAGCTATATCGGCGCTTGATGAAGGCGCTGATCGCCTCATCGAAACGGTTGCCGCCGACGCGGAGGGATCGGGCGACCACGATGCCGTTGAGCGAGATCACGGCGACTTCGGTCGTGCCGCCGCCAATATCGATGATCATGTTGCCGGACGGGTCGGCGACAGGGACCCGGGCACCGATCGCCGCCGCA
>CADCWH010000079.1 GCA_902806395.1 uncultured Thermomicrobiales bacterium
CGCTCGCGTGGCTCGCGCGGGACTGGGGTGGCCCTCTCGACGACCGCATTCGGGCTGTCCCAAGTCTCCGCCTGGTTGGGGGGGGACCTCTCCTACGACCTCGGCATCGGTGTCAACCGGACGGCGTTCGAGCAGCCGCCGACCGAATGGGCCGACGTCCTCGCCGACGCCGATCTCCCCGATGGCAAGCTGACCCGGGTCGAGACGGAGGGGACGGCGATCGTGCTGCTCCGCCAGGGTTCGGAGATCCGGGCCATCTCGGCCGTCTGCACCCACCTCGGAGGCCCGCTCGACGAGGGTGAGGTCGAGGGCGACACGGTGGTCTGCCCCTGGCACAAGTCGGTCTTCAGTCTCAAGGATGGCAAGGTGATCCACGGTCCGGCGACCTCCCCCGAGCCTGCCTACGAGACACGCGTCCGGGAAGGCCGGGTCGAGGTGCGGCTGGCGTCCTGACCCGGGACACCAGCCGGACTCACGGGGCCGAAATCAATCCTCACGCGCGATGCGACCCCCGGGTGCGCGGGACGGGCCGGTGGTCACCGTCACACCAGCGAGACGGGATCGTCGGCGTCGTGCCATAGCGCCCGCATCTCCGCGCTCGTCGCCAGGAGATGGTCGAGGGTGCCGCTGGCTTCGACCCGGCCACCCGTCATCACGATGATGTGGTCGGCCCGGCGCAATGCCGCTCTCCGGTGAGAGACGGCCAGACAGGTGACGTCCCCGCCGGTCAGCAGGCGTGCCCACAGCTCACGTTCCGTCTCGACGTCCAGAGCGCTGGATAGGTCGTCGATCAACAGCAGTTCAGTGCCGCGGACCAGCATCCGCGCCGCCGCCGCGCGCTGCACTTGACCCCCTGAGAGCGTCACGCCCCTGGTGCCCACCGGCGTCTCCAATCCCGCCTCGAACGACGCCACGTCATTCTCCAGGACGGCGCCCCGGACGGCAGCGGCCAGGGCGGCGGGGTCATCGGGGAGCCCGAGCAGGATATTCTGCCGAAGCGTCTCGCTGAATAGGCGCGGCACCTGAGCGGTGTACCCGGCGCGGGGTGGGACGAAGAACGAGGTCGGGTCCGCCACGACCTGGCCGTTCCACCGGATCTCACCCCCGTCCCGAGGCAGCAGTCCCAGGAGGACCCGCAACAGCGTCGTCTTTCCCGCGCCGACGCGCCCCGTGACGACCGTCAGACTGCCCCGTGGCAGGTCCAGGTCTACGGCAGTGATCCCCCGCTTGGAGCCCGGGTGGCGATAGGTCAGCCCCCGCGCCTCCAGGAGGTCCAGCCGGTCGTTCTCCTCCCGGGCCGGTGCCGGCACGTTGGGCAGGGGTCCGCGCAGGTGCAAGGGTGTGGATGCCACCAACGCGGCCGGCGGAGCGGAACCCAGCAGCGTACCCATCCGAGCGAAGGCGACCCCGGTTTGCCCATAGACGGCCAAGAACTGGCCGAGCCCGGCGGTGAAGTCGGCGATGAAACCCAGATAGGCGACGAAGAGGACGAAGTCGCCCACCGTCAACCCCCCGTCTCCCAGGTCGCCGGCGGCCATCAGCATGACCAGGGCCGTGCCCAGGCTCACCGTATTGGACGTGATGGCGTCGAGGCCGCTCGTCACCAGGCGATCGGCCAGCAGCGCCGAGCGGCGCTGCTCGTTCAGCCGTCGGAGGTACGCGACGGTCCGCTCCTCGGCACCGGCGGCCTGGAGAGTCTCGACCCCGGTCAAGATATCGCCGATGGCCCCGGTGACCTGGCTGGTGGCCTGGCTGCTGGTGGCGCGGTAGCGGGTCAGCGTGGCACTCGCCCACCGGGCGACCACCGTCACGGCCACTAGCGGGAGGATCGTGACCAGGGTCACGCGAGCGTCGATCCGCAGCAGGATAAGAAACGCCACCACGGCGAACAGGCCCTGGGAGACGATCTCGTCGGACCAGTCCATGGCGTCCTCGGCCTGGTAGGCATCATCACGAAACCTGCTGATGGCATCGCCGGTCGAGGAGGGGAGGGCATGGGCGCCAGGCCTGTCCAAGACGTGCCGCAGGAGGTTGCGGCGCACCATCCCGCTCATCGTGAACCGGAAGATGATCTCGACGGAGCCGGCGATGAGCCACAGCGCCGCGCGGCCCACGGCGAGGACCACCAGCAGGACGATCAGGCCCGTGATCCCGGCAGGCGGGTGAGCCTGCCCGGTGAGGGTGTCGAAGAAGGTTCGGGCGATCAGTCCCGGCAGCAGCGTCAACAGGTTCATGACGCTCCACAGTGACCCGTGGAGCAGGTAGATCCAGGGAGCGCAGCGGGCCATGCCCAGCAGGTAGCGCCAGGTCGGGAGGGTCGTCACGCCGGGACCTCCTCGGAGCCGATCCGCAGCAGACCAGCAAAGCGCGACGTGGGGTCGGCGGCGAGTGCCAGCCGCGGGCCATACTCCCGCACCCTGCCCTCCTCCAGGACGAGGATGTCGTCGGCGTAGCTGACGGTGGCCAGCCGGTGGGCGACGATGACACCGGTCCGTCCTGCCAGCAGCCGGCCCAACGCCCCGTGCAACAGTCGCTCGGTGGCGGGGTCCAGCCGGGAGGACGCCTCGTCCAGGATTACCACGTCGGGGCCGCGCAGGAAGACGCGGGCGAACGCCAGCACTTGGGCCTGTCCAGCCGAGAGCCCGGCGCCACCGGTCCCCAGCCGGGTATCAAGCCCGCATGGGAGTTCGGACAGCCAACCCGCCAGGCCGAGCGTGTCCAGCACGTCCCTGATCCGCTCATCCCGGACGCCGTCATCGAACAGGGTCACGTTATCGCGTACGCTGGCGTCGAAGAGGTGGACCTCCTGGCTAACGAGGCCGACGCGAGATCGCACCGCCGCGAGCCGGACCGTCCGGGTGTCCACACCCCCCAGGCGGACCACACCGGCCGATGGGTCGTAGGAGCGGGCCAGCAGCCGCGTCAGGGTCGTCTTCCCACTGCCGGTACGTCCCACCACCCCGAGGACGCGGCCCGGGGCCAGACGCACGCTCACGTCGCGCAGGACCACGGTGTCCTCCGCGTAGCCGAACGAGACGCCGTCCAACTCGACCGCCAGCGGTCCCGTCGGCAAGGTCGGACCGGAACCGTCGACCAGGCGTGGCACCGTCCCGAGCAGTGTCTCGATGCGGCCCATGCTGGCGTCTGCCTGTTGGAAATCCTGCACCTCGTTTCGGATCTGCTCGGTCGGTTGGCGCAGCATCTCGGTGTACCGGAAGACGAGATAGACGGTGCCCAGGGTCAGCGTGCCGTCCCGGTAGAGCACGGCGCTGACGGCGAAGGCGGCGGCCGTGCCGAGGGCGAACAGCCCCTGACTGCTGGCCACCAAGGCGTATCCCCGCATCTGGGCTTCGCGGGTGGCAGCTAGCCACGACCGCATCACCTCGGCGCAGCGGCGCAGCACGAAGGTGCCGGCCCCGCTGGACCGGATGTCTTCCAGACCAGTGAGGTACTCGCCGAGGAAGCCATAGAAGTCCGCGCTCGCCTGCCGCTCTGCGGCCCAAGAGGGGGTCGCCAGGGCCCGGATGCGGAGCATCACGACGAGGGCGACGAGGACGAAGATCCCGAGGCCAAGACCTACCCGCCAGTCCACTTGGAAGAGCAGCGCCAGGACCCCCACCATCAGCAGGGCGTTGCCGAGGACGTAGATGACGAATCGCGAGAAGAAGCGGGCCAGGGTGGCCACGTCGCCGTCCACGCGCTCGATCAGTTCCCCTGGCGTGTGAGCGGTGTGGAACGTCGCGTCCAGCCGCAGGAGGTGGGCGACGAGGTCGGCGCGCAGCGTGTTGGTCGCCACCCAACTCACCGTTTCGGCCACGTACGTCTCGGCGACGGCCAGGGCCTGCCCCAACACGGCGAGGCCGATCGTCAGTAGCGCCAGGGCGACGAGGCCGCGCATGGCGTCGCCGGCGACGGCCCGGTCGACGAAGCGACTCGCCACCAGAGGAGTGGCGACCTGGATGCCAATGGTGCCGCAGAGGATCACTCCGAGCAGGGCCATCCTGGGCCACTCCGGTCGGAGATATCGAGCCAACAATCGCCAGTATCGGTTCAGTGCCCGGAGGGCGTGCATGGGAACTCCCTCGTCCCGATGGGAGCGACGGGACGATCAAACCGCATAGACCAGGACGTGTCGCGCCAGGCCGCCCCGGGCCCGGGGTGCGGACGCGGCGGACGACGGGTCAGACGCCGGACGCGCTCCGACGACCGGGACGGCCAGCCCCACGGCGCCGGGCGCACGGGGAGATCACCCATGGCGTCAGGGCCGGGATGCCGGGGAGACAGCGATCGGGATGATGGGGTCCGGTGCGGTGAGAGGCGACGACCACTACGGTGGGAGCAGTGCCGGCTCTCGTCTGGACGACACGGACATGCGCGGGGTCCGCATCGTCGCAGCCTGTCAGGCCGGTCCTACTGGGGGCGTTGCGATCCAGGTTGCCAAGCGTGGAGAACGCATCGCGACAGTCCTTCGCCGGAGCCACGTCCGATCGCAGGGCTCTTCGACGACTGTCGCATGGGTCACTCCTCCAGGCTGGACCCCGGGATGCCGGGGCCGGTTGATCGTCTCGTTCGCGCCTCGTGACCACGGGTGGCCATCATGGGCGACGCCGGACGGTGGCGCAGTGTAGCACGACGGGGGCGGGACGAGACCTGGCGCGGGTGAGGACGCGGACCAACCATCACGCCGTCCGCTGGGACGTGACTTGATCCCATAAACAGCGATGCGGGACAACCTCGCCCGATCGCGGACGGACCCCGACGCCTGGGAGGACTCCTGGGCAGAGGTCGTCATTTGGGATGCGAGAGTCGGAGATGCGCTGGAGCGCGAAGGGCCGTACGTCTCCGGGCAGGAGAGGGGGGACGACCTCGGTGCTGCGATTCCGAGAATCACCCGATGAGAAACCTGATTCGGGCGACTGATCGGTGACCATCGACC
>CADCWH010000080.1 GCA_902806395.1 uncultured Thermomicrobiales bacterium
CTCCGATACGTCTACGTCAATGACCGGTTCACCAAGCTGATGGTCCAGAACCCGGCCGATGTCGTCGGTCAGGACGACTTCGCCCTATGGCCCGCCGAGACCGCAGCCCTCCTCCAGGCCAACGATCGCACCGTCCTGCGTGCAAACCGTCCCCTGGAGACGCACGAGGACCTCCCGACGTTCGGCGATCCGAAGACGTTCCTGACCTTTCGTTTTCCCTTTCACGACAGCGATGGGCGGCGGTTCGTCGGCGGCGTCGCGGTCGACGTGTCCGAGCACCGTGAGGCCGAACTGGAGCTGGAGCGGCAGTACCGCGAGGCCGACCACGCTCGCAGCGAGACCAATGCCATCCTGGACGCCACGAGCGAGGCGATCCTCTTGGTCTCCCCGGATGACCGCGTCATCACCGTCAACCGCCGATTCGGCGAATTGCTCGGCCTGGAACCCGCCGCCGCCATCGGTCGAGATGTCGCTTCGCTACAAGCCGCCTTCGACCGCATCTTCATCGAGGGGGCGACGGTCCGTGACCTCCTGGTCCGCACCCACGCCGAGGGCGACCCTCGCGCCAAGCACGTCTTCACCCAGCAGTGGCCCGAGCACCGGGAACTCGAGCTCTACTCGACCATGGTCCGGGACGTGGGCGGCGAACTCCTCGGCCGCCTCACCGTGTTCCGCGACGTGACGCGCGAACGCGCGGTGGACCGCATGAAGACCGAGTTCGTCGCCCTCGTGAGCCATGAGCTGCGGACCCCCCTAACCAGCATCAAGGGCTACGTCGATCTCCTCCTCGACGGCGAAGTCGGAGAGCTCGAGGGCCAGCAGCGGGACTTCTTGGAGGTCGTCAGCAACAACGTCGAGCGCCAGGTCACCCTGATCAACGACCTGCTCGACATCTCGACCATGGAATCTGGCAAGATCGTCCTCAACCAGGCCGCCGTCGACCTCACCCACGCGATCCAAAGCGTCTCCTGGGCGATGGCTCCCCAGATCGAGCGGAAGGGTCAGCGCCTGATGCTCGACGTACCGAACGACCTGCCCGACGCCTGGGGAGACCGGTCCCGGATCCTCCAGATCCTCACCAACCTGGTCTCGAATGCCCACAAGTACACACCGAAGGGGGGCCTGATCCAGATCGCGGCCGAGCGCCAAGACGAACTCGTTCGCGTCGACGTACGAGACTCCGGGATCGGGATGACACCGGACGAGCAGGCCCAATTGTTCAACAAATTCTTTCGGGCCAAGAACCGCACCACCGACGAGGTCGGCGGCACCGGCCTCGGCTTGGTCATCACCCGAGCGCTGGTGGACATGCAGGGCGGCTCGATGGAGGTCGTCAGCGCGCCGGGCAAGGGGTCGGTCTTCAGCTTCACCCTACCCCTGGTGACCGAAGACGGCGTCCCCTCGATCTCCCCCGAGGACGCCGCGAGCGCCCGGTCCCGGCGCCTGACCTCCGGGACCGGGAGACTCACCACGTCCGGTCTCCGCTGGCCCGGGTGAGCGCCCGCCCCGCGTCGTGGTCGCCCTGTCCCAGATCAGGCCGAGGGAGTCTCCCCGGGGATCGCCACCCCATCGCCCACGCCGGTGTCGGCGCGCGTCTTCTCCCGGTGGGCGGCCAGCACGGCCGCCGGGATTGCGACCGGCGGGGAGTTGAGGATGGCCCGGATCGTCTCTGGGTGGAACTTCGGCAGGCGATCTTCGGTGAGTAGACCGTTCGTCTCCTGCTCGGTGTCGGTCAACTGGGTATAGCAGAACCCGGCGATCGCTGGTGAGGCCAGCAGGGCCCCGACCAATGATGAGAAACGGTCCAGATACTCGTCCGGCGTCCGAGCAGTCCCGTATCCGTACCACTTCTCGTCGGTTGCCGGGGCGTAGCTGATCCCGCCGAATTCAGTCACCATCACCGGCGTGTCCCCCCGCGCGATGTCGAGGAGCAGGATCCGGCGCGCCGACGGTTGAATATGGGCGAGGGTGTGGGCCACCGCCTCCGATGTCCCGTACCGTTGGGCCAGCACCGCCGCGTCGAAGGTGTAGTCGTGGACCCCAAAGATGTTCCCGACTGGGGTCTCCCAGCCGTCGTTCGCGATCACCGGCCGGGTCGGGTCCAGCGCCCGGACCGTGTGATACAGGGCCTGGACCGCCGCCTGCTCGGTCGCGTTGATCCCCACGTTCGGCACGCCCCAACTCTCGTTGTACGGCACCCAGGCGACGATGCAGGGGTGGCTCGCATCCCGCCGCACGACATCGATCCACTCCCGGGTGTAACGGGCGAATCCCTCGTCCGAATAAACGTACGCGCTGGCCATCTCGCCCCAGACGATCAGGCCCAGCCGGTCGCAGAGGGCCAGGAACCGGGGATCCTCCACCTTCTGGTGGATGCGGATCCCATTGAAGCCGAGCGCCTTGGTCAATTCGATCTCACGGCACATCGCCGCCTCATCCGGTGCCGCGAGGTGGGACTCTGGCCAATAGCCCTGCTCGAGGGCCATGCGCAGGTAGTAGGGCCGGTCATTGAGCTGGAACCACCGGTCGGCGACCCCGACCGACCGCAACCCGGCATAGCTGAACACGGTGTCGATGACCTCGTCCCCGTCGAGCAGGGTGACCTCGGCCTCGAACAGGTTCGGGTGCTCCGGTGTCCAGAAGAAGGTCGTCCGCTCCATCACGGCCGATCCCCGGTCAAGCCCAATCAACCGCTCGGTCTCCGACTTCGAAGCGATCCAGGTATCGTCCGCGATCACTATCCCGTCCTGTGACAGGTGAACCCGCACCCGCAGCGGACGATCCGGCGTCCGGTTGAGCCGGACCCGGAGCCCGAAGCGGACCGCGACCGTGTCTGGCGTCCACAACAGCTCGGTCAGATGGATTGGGGGCACGGTCTCGAGCCAGACCGGTTGCCAGATGCCGGTGGTGCGCTTGTACCAGATCGCGTGGCAGTCCCGCTTCCAATCCTGCTTGCCGCGAGGTTGGGTCAGGTCGAACGGGTCATCCTCCGCCCGGACCGTCACCACCTGCTCGGAGTCACCCGGCAACAGTGCGGTGGTGATATCGGCGTGGAACGGGGTCTGTCCGCCCTCGTGCCGGGCAACGAGGTGCCCATTGACCCAGACAGTCGCCCGATAGTCCACCGCACCGAAGTGCAGTATCACCCGACCGGCGCGTTGCCCAGCCGCCAGGCGCACCGCCCGGCGATACCAGACGACCGGATGAAAGCCCGTGTCGGCGATCCCACTTGCCCGGGACTCCGGGGGGAACGGGACGATGATCGTCCGGTCGAAGGGCTGCGGCTGGTCATACCACCCCGCGTCCAGCCCGCAGTCGACGTCGTCGTGGGCGAATCCCCACGGACCGGTCAGGTCGACCCAGCCCGGCCGGGCGAACTGGGGCCTCGGGTGCATCCCCGCCAGGGCCGACGATTCATCCTCGGCCGGCGCCTCCTCGCCGCCCGTCATCTCCCGCACGTTCCCCGTAGACCTCGACGACATCGTGGTGGCTCCCTCGTGGTGTGGTGTGGCGTGACCCCCGCGCCCGGCATGGTCGCGGTCCCGTGACCTCGTCTCGTCGATCAGGGAGCACTCGACCGGCAGGATAGGCCACGACACGAACCGTGTCTCCCCCGCTCGTGGACCACTGCCCGACCTCGTGGAGTCTCGTCGTGACGTTGTCGATCGTCAGCGCTTCCACCCGCCCGGCAGACCGGCGCCTTGAGACGACCAACGCGCCCCGGCCACCATGACCACGATCGGCCAACGGCGACCGGACCAGAGGACCGATGCCGAGTCGCTACCGATCGCTCACCCGCACTTCTGTCGTCATGACGTCCACGACTCCGTCCCGCCCCGTCAACTCGACCCGCGAACCGTCGTCGAACCCTGCCCGGAGGCGGATTTGGCCGATCCACCCGTCGCGTCGGCCGTCGCCGCGGCCGGGGCCGGTTCGTCGCCGCGGACGATCCACGTCTCTCGGAACCAATGGGACTGCCAGGGTACGGCGACCCGGTTCGTGTGTCCCCGGAAATCGACGTGGTAGAGGGGGGTGCCGTACGGGCCCGACGAGTTGGTCCCGACGATCGTGCCCGTCGCCCCGTCGAACCGGGCCTCCTGTGATGTCGTGAACATCACGTGGATGCCAACCACCCCTCGCTTGTTCGGTCCCTTCGGTAGCGACACCGTGACGGTGTCTCCTACGGCAAAACGTGCCACCAGGCCTTCCCCCTCATCTGACCGGATCGCTAGACCGCGGCCGAACCGACCCGTCCGAGGCGGTCCGGGTCGTCGGCCGAATTCACGCGACGGCGAGTATACCGAACCAGCCAGCCCCAAGGACGTGCGCTCCTATTCTGACGGTATTGATTTTATTGATAACGGTATTGACTTTATTGATGACACGCCATATGATCTTGACAGACCGATGGGGTGCGAACCCGGGGACCAGGAGGACACCATGACGATGCCGCCCGTGTTGGGCCAGTGCCCTGTCTGCAACCAGCCCCTCCACGTCCAGCGCCTTCACTGTGCCAACTGCGAGACCTCCGTGGAGGGCAACTTCGCCCTGGGCCGCTTCCACCGTCTCTCGGCCGAGCATCTGGATTTCGTCGAGGTCTTCCTCAAGAACCGGGGCGTCATCAAAGATGTCGAGGCCGAACTGAACATCTCCTATCCCACCGTCCGCGCCCGGCTCGACGACGCCTTGCGAGCGATGGGCTACGGCGACGACGTGGATGCCCCCCGGGGCCGCCAGGCTCAGGCCCGGGCCCGCGAGGACCGCCGCCAGGTCCTTGAAGACCTGCGGGAGCGAAAGATCTCCGCCGAGGAGGCCGCTCGCCGCCTCGCCACCGGCACCTGACGCCCGGCCACCGAGACGGCCACGACCGATCGACGCACCATGCCGGGGAGGGTAGACACCATGGGAGACGCCACGTTGACCGAACCGGTCCCGGTCGGGACCGCGAACACCGCCAACCCGCCCGGCGACGATCGCCTCGAGATCCTCAGGATGGTCGCCTCCGGGGTCGTCACCGCCGACGAGGGGGCGACCCTGCTTGACGCCCTACAGCGGTCCGAACGCTCTGGACTAGGGGTCCGGGCCGAGGTCAGGGAGGCGCCCCGGCCGGCGGAGCCTTCCCGACGCCCGAAGACCCTGCGGATCCGGGTGACCGAAGAGGGAGCCAAGAAGCCGAATGTCAACGTCGTCCTGCCGCTGGGCCTGATCGACACCGGGCTCCAGATTGTCGATCAGTACCTCGGTGAATACATCAGTGATGTCAGTGTCCTGCGGGAGGCCATCCTACAGGGGTCCGCGGGTGCGGTCCTCGATGTCCAAGACGAGGACCACCATGTCGAGATCGTCATCGAGTAGTGGGCTGGGTCGGGCCAGACGGACGCCGGGCCAAGACACCGGCCAGCACGCCCGTTGGGGCGACGCGCGAGGGGAGTTGGGCATGACCGGGAACGGCGACGCCACCACCATAGAGCACACCGAGAAGCGCATCGGGCTGACCGGGGGACGGGCCGTCGTGTTGCGGGCCGACAATGTTCAGGGCCGGACCGCGGTCCGGACGACGGACCGCGACGATATCCTGGTCACCGCGACCAAATGGGGCCGCAAGGGCACTGCCTACGACCAGGCCTGGCTGGAGATCGAAGCCGACGACCGGCAGGACCGACTCGTCGTCACGGTACGGCCGCACTTCCCAGTCTCTTCTCCATTCGACGGCGATGGGTTCGATGTCGACCTCGGCCGCGACATCGCCCGCGACATCGTCAAGGGGTTGTTCGGCCGTCGTGGCGGGGACGATGGCGACGCCACCGTGACCAAGCCACAACGGCGCGGCCGGGCAGGCTTCGACATCGCGGTGGAGCTGCCCCGGACATTGCCAGATGGGAGTGAGGTCCAGATCAAGACCGCCTCCGGCGACATCGAATGCGAAGGTCCGCGCGGCCGAATCGAGATCGCCTCTGCCTCCGGCGATGTCCGCCTGAGGACGGTCGCCGGCGACCTGACCGTCCAGACCGCCAGCGGCGACGTGGTCCTCGACGGCTTCACCGGGACCCTGACCACCCGATCCGCCAGTGGTGACCTCCGGATCGAGCACGCCCAGGTGACCCGATGGCTGGCCAGTCTGGCCAGCGGCGACGTCGAGTTCAGCGGCGAGCTGGCGGCCGGCGCGGATCACCGGGTCCAGTCGGTCAGCGGGGACATCCGCATGCGGATCGACGAGGCGGTCGGGACCGAGATCGAGTTCAAGACCGTCTCCGGCAGCGGCATCTCCAGCGGCACCGTCCGCCGCGATGGCAAGCGCCACTTCTTCACCGGACCCGAGGGCGGTCCCCACGCCCGTCTCGTCGTCAAATCCGTCAGTGGTGACCTGGAAGTCAGCAGCCACTCCCCGGTCGACACGCCTGCGGGAACGGGCTGGGCAACTCCGGCCTCGCCCGCCGTCGCACCGAGCCCGCCAACTCCTCCGTCGCCCCCTTCACCGCCGACTCCCCCATCTCCGCCACCACCTCCCGACCCGGCGGCGACGCGCGCGGGAGTCGACTCGCACCCGTCACCTGCGCCGGAGCCGCCCGCGCCCGTCCAATCACCGGCCGGAAGCGACCACTGGGTCGTGGCGAGGCCTGAAGCGGCCGATCGCGGACCGGACGACGGGAACACGCGGCCGGAACCGACCGATGCTCCCGCCGTCACCGATGGGGTGATCCCCCTCGGAGACCCCGACCTCGCCCATCCGGGCGAGCTCCGAACCGGCGAGGTGGACCTCTCCGGTTCCCATGGTCCGGAGGGCGACGCTGAGGCCGAACGCATGGCCATCCTGGCTTCGCTGGAGCGGGGTGAGATCGACGTCGACGACGCGATGCGGCGTCTCGACGACATCCAGGGTGCAGAGTCATGACGTTCCCCCATCCCGCCGCCCGGCACGGTCGCTTGCCGCCCGCTGCCTGAGGCGGCCCGCCCCGGCGACCCGTCCGGGGCCACCACGACGAGGGACCCACGATCAATCAGCCTCCGGCACGACCGTGCCGGCCGAGGAGGGAATCCCCATGTTCGAACCCCTAGACCAGATCACCCTCGCCCGCGCCCACCGCGATGAGATCGACCGCGACCTCGCCCACCGGGCTCTGCTCCGCTCCTTCCCAGACCACTCGATCGGCCGAGTGATCCGAGCGGCCGCTGGGCAGGCGCTGATCCGCGCTGGCGAGACCCTGGCCGGGCTCCCGCACCGCTCCCCATCCCCCGCCGCGACTCCTCCGGCGATCGCCACCACGCGGTAGGCTGCCATCGTCCTCAGCACCCGGCCGGGTTCGCCCGGCACGCCGGATCCCGACCCCGCCTGATTCCCAGCGACGATGCGGAGAGCCCGTCATGGACGCCGTGACCGCGCGATCACCCACCGCCTCGTCGCTCGTGCCGGACGGAATGACCGCTCTAGCCGGGCTGCCAGGCCCCACGGGCGAGGCAACCGCCTCCCCAGATCCGACCGGGAGGGAGCCCACCTCGACGGATACCCCGACGGGCAACCCGATCCCTGACCGGAACCCGACTGGATCCGCAGCCGGGACTCGGGACCTACTGCCCCTCACCGCACTAGTGACCGCGAATGTCATCTCGGCGGTCGGCAACAGCGTCAGCGCCCTGGCGATCCCCTGGTTCGTCCTCCAGACCACCGGCAGCGCGGCCAGGATGGGCGTGGTCGCGGCGGCCGGCATGATCCCGTTCATCCTCTCGTCGGTATTCGGCGGTGCCCTGGTCGACCGGATCGGACACAAGCGGGCCAGCGTGATCGCCGACGCGGCGAGCGGCTTGACCGTCGCGGCCATTCCCCTCTGCCACGCCACGATCGGCCTCCCGTTCTGGCTCCTGCTCGTCCTGGTCTTCGCCGGGGCCCTGCTCGACGCGCCGGGCTCCGCCGCCCAAGTCGCCCTCGTGCCGGACATCGCGGACCGGGCTCGGGTCAGCCTAGAGCGGGTCAACGGCCTGACGCAGTCGATGGCCAACGCGTCTCGTTTGTTTGGACCCCTCGTTGCCGGCGCCCTGATCGCCGCCGTCGGGGCCAGCGCCGTGCTCTGGATCGACGCCGCGTCCTTCGCGATCTCCGCCGCCCTCGTTGGGCGCTTTGTCCCCGCCCTCGACCGTCCGGCCGCCGCGGGTCAGGGCAACTACCGGGAGGACCTCGTGGCCGGCTGGCGCGTCCTCTGGTCGGATCACCTCCTGCGCGGTGTCGGCCTCGTCGCAGTGGTCACCAACGCCGTCGGGGCACCGCTCGGCGGCGTGATCCTGCCCCTCTACGCCGCGGCCACCTATGGCTCTGCCCGTTCGTTCGGGATCATGGTGGCGGGAATCGGGGCTGGGGCTTTGGTCGGCGCGGTTGGCTTCGGCGCCCTAGGCGAGCGCCTGCCATACCGCTCGACGCTGGCCGCGGGGTTCAGCGTCGGCTTCGTCCCACTCGCCGTCCTCCTCTTGGAGCCACCGCTCCCGGTCGCCGTGGTGGCCCTCTTTGCGGGCGCCATGGCCGGGGGAGTGATCAATCCCCTCGTGATGACAGTCTTCCACCGGCGCGTCCCAATCGCCTTCCAGGCCCGAGCCTTCGGTGCCCTGGTCGGACTCGCGATGGTCGCCGCCCCGCTCGGCGTCCTCGTCGCTGGGTCATTGGTCGAGGCCGCCGGGGTGAACGCGATCCTCGCCATCATCGTCGGCATCGGCAGCCTGACCGGCTTCCTCGTCGTTAGCCACCCCGCCTTTGCCGACCTCGGCGCACCGGACGTTGGTGCACGGGACGATGGCGAACCGATCCCGGCGTCCCCGGCACCACGCGAACCGGGCATCGGCACGAGGCGCCTGTGATGTCCGGGGGATCGCCAGGACCGGTGCTAGACCAGTCCAGGCCAGATCGGAGCCAAGCGCCACGTCTGGCGCTCACCTCCCGGACCCCCGTCTACGCGATGCTGGCCGCCAACGCCATCTCCCTCAGCGGCAACGTCCTGGCCAACGTCGCCATCCCCTGGTACGTCCTGGAGACGACTGGCAGCGGGACGCGGACCGGCATCGTCGCGGCAGCCTCGCTGGTCCCGATGATGGTCGCGGCGGTCCTTGGGGGTGGACTCGTCGATCGCCACGACCGCCGCCGCCTCAGCATCGCGGCCGACGTGCTGAGCGGGCTCTCCGTCGTCCTGATACCCCTCCTCGCCATGACCGTCGGCCTGCCATTCTGGACCCTGCTGGTCTTGGTCGGGGCCGGGTCGCTGTTCGACGTGCCGGGGGGCACCGCCCGCCTGGTCCTGTTCCCAGAAAACGCGGAACGTGCCGGTATCCCGCTCGAACGCGCAAACGCCTGGTATCAGGCCGTGTCCCGCGCTGCCCAACTCGCCGGGCCACCCCTGGCAGGGATCACGATCGCCCTGGTCGGGGCGGGGAACGCCCTCTGGCTGAATGCCGCCAGCTTTGCGTTCTCTGCCGCCCTGTTCTCCGTAGCCGTGCCTGCCAGCGATGCGGTCAAGACGTCGGACACTACCGTCCAGGGCGCCGACCCGCCCACCGGGTCCTACCTACGCGAGTTACGCGAGGGCTTGGCCATCCTGCTCGGCGACCGGCTCCTGACCCTGCTGACCTGGACGATCTCGGTCACCAACCTCCTCGACGCCGCGTTGGCGTCGGTGGTCGTGCCGATCTTCGTGCGCCGCACGTATGGCGAGGGGGCGTCGGCCGAGCTGGGTCTCGTGTTTGGCGCGTTCGGGGCTGGGTCGCTGCTCGGCTCGCTCGCCTTCGGCATGGTCGGCCCCCGCCTGCCGCGCCGGGCTACGTACCTCGTTGCCTTCAACGGGGTCGCCCTGCTGACCTGCGCCTTCGCCGTGCTCCCGCCCCTCGGTGCCCTGCTGGCAATTCGCTTCGCCGCGGGCCTGTTGGCCGCACCCATCAACCCGCTCCTGCTGACTACCTTCCAGGATCGCATTGCCCCTGAGGCCCGGGGCCGGGTCTATGGCCTCCTGACGGCCGGGGTCCTGGCCGGGTCACCGGTCGGGGTCCTGGTGGCCGGGACCGCCGTCGACGGTCTCGGCCTCCGACCCGTCCTGGCGGCCATCGGCATCACCTATGTCACCTGCACGCTGGTCATGGCGCTTCACCCCGCCAGTGCCGGGTTGCGGCGACCGGACCTGTCCCGGGCGCCCGCACCGGCAGCGTGATCGACCTCGCGCGACCCGTGGTCCTGCCCGCGAGGATCCGGCCCGATCGTGCTCACATGGCCCTCCCCTGGTGATGGGGGGCGCTCACCGCGCTCGTTCCGGAGACGCAGACAGGA
>CADCWH010000081.1 GCA_902806395.1 uncultured Thermomicrobiales bacterium
CGACGTGCCAGATCGCGGTCAGGCTCTGGAGGTGCGGGTCGAGTGCGGTCGGGTCTGCCTGGAGCCCGACCTTGAGGATGCCGCCCGCCTTCGGGGTGGGGGACGCCTCCTGGGCTCGAACCGACGGGGCACCGACCACGGAGAGGGCGCCGAGGGACGCCGTGGAGACGCCGAGCGCGGCGGCCCGGGCGACCACGTCGCGCCGGTTCAGCCGGCCGGTGATGACCTCGCGGAAGAGCCGATCGAATGCCTGGGAATCGTTGCCTGAGACCATCGAGGACATCTCCTGTACGCACGCCCCCCGGGACCCTGTCCGGAGAGGGGATGATGATGCCGGTGACGAGCGCTCGTCACCCGGGGCAGAAAAGCCTGGAACCGAGCGGCAGTATAGCGCCGGGACCGGGGATGCGGGTGGTGGAAGATCGGGATGGCAACTCGGCAGTCGGCAGACGAGAAATGGCAGGCAGGTGTGCCGCGGTCGGGCGTGGCGATTTCAGGTCGAGGTTAGGGTCGCGAACGCCGCTGTGGAAGCCGCTTGCCGCACCCCACAGCCTGATGGACGGTTCGACGTGGACAACGGTCGTCCGACGACGTGTCCAGATCATAGGCGACGCCCCATGGGACGGGTGCGGGAAACGACACCCCTACGAGGAGTGGTGATCGAGCCGATGGAGGGTCTCAGGTGCTTCGATCGGGGGAGAGTGATCAATGGCGCGGCGGGCACTGCCGTACGCGGGACGACACGAGCCCGCACGGCATCCCGTTCGCCCGGTAGTCCGCGTCCCGGTAATCACTACCCTGTGTGCGAACCCACCTCATGACCCGCCAGCCCCTCGATCAGCGTGATCAGCGAGGAGTGGTCGCGGTCACCGTGGCCGGCCGCTGTGAGGGCGTCGAAGAGCTGGCCGACCAGGGCGGTCGCTAGCAGTGGCACTCCCGCATCGCGGGCGGTGGCCAAGGCGATGCCAAGGTCCTTGCGGTGCAGGTCGACCCGGAAGCCGGGATCGAACTGGTGGGCGACCATCGACGCCCCCCGCAACTCCATCACCCGGGTCGCGGCCAGACCGCCACCTAGCACCTCGATGATCTTGGCCGGGTCCACGCCCGCCTTCGACCCCAGCACCAGGGCCTCGCTGACGGCGGCGTAGACGATGGCGACGACCACCTGATTGCAGGCCTTGACGACCTGTCCGGAACCCGATGCCCCGACGTGGACGACCGTCTTGCCCATGGCCTGGAAGAGCGGCATCGCCCGCTCGAAGTCGGCCACCTCGCCTCCCACCATGATGCTGAGGGTGCCGGCGATCGCCCCCTTGTCACCGCCGCTGACCGGGGCATCGAGGGCACTGGCCCCTCGCTCGGCCAGTGCCGCCGAGACCTCCCGGGCCGTCGCCGGCGCGATGGTGCTCATGTCGACGAGCAGGTCGCCGGCGCCCATCTCGGGCAGGATGCCGGCCTCCCCGAAGACCACGTCGCGGACATCGGGGGAGTCCGGCAGCATCGTGATCACCGTCGAGACGGCCGCCGCCACCTCGCGGGCGCTGCCGGCGGCGACGTAGCCCGGCCCTTCCGCGACTAGCTCATCGACGCTGGCCCGGGTCCGGCTGAAGATCACCACCTCGTGACCGGCCGCGACCAGGTTGCGGGCCATCGGCTTGCCCATGATCCCGAGCCCGATGAAACCGATCCGTTCCGCCATGGTGTCCTCCTCCGACGTGAGAATAATCATCAGGTTCGTTGGACATTGGTCGTCCCGTGACGACCGGTTCACCGTTCGGCCGATCAGGGGGCCGGGTGGGCTCGCCACGCATCGAACCACTCGAAGGAGGACTCCGATGGGCCGAGCGGCACGTATTCGGCGCTGACGTGGCCGCCGTAGCCCAGCTCGTCCAGGGCGGCGAAGATGAACGGGAAGGCGATCTCTCCCGTGCCGGGCTGGTGACGGCCGGGGTTGTCGGCGATCTGGACGTGGCCGATCCGGCCGGCCTGGGCGCGGAGCGTCGCGACTAGCTCCCCTTCCGCCCGCTGAGCGTGATAGACGTCGTACTGGACCATCAGATTAGGGTGGCCGGCCTGGTCGATCAGGGCCAGGGCCTCGGCGGTGGTGCCGATCAGGAAGCCCGGGGCGTCGAACCGGTTCAGCGGCTCGATGACCTGCCGGACTCCGGCCGCCTCGGCGCGGGCCGCGGCGTGGGCCAGGTTCTCGGCCGCCGTGTTCCACTGCCGCTCGCGGGAGACGCCCGGCACGTCGAGTCCGACCAGGCAGTTGAGGGTGCGTACCCCGAGCCGCGCCGCGATCTCCAGCGCCCGCTCGACCCCGTCCCGGAACTCCGCCACCCGGGCCGGGTCGTTGGCGATACCTCGCTGCCCCGCGGCGAAGTCCCCGGCCGGCAGGTTGAACAGCACCTGGGTCAGGCCGTTCCGAGTGAGGGCGTCGCCGATCGCGGCGATGTCCTGCTCGTAAGGGAACAGGAACTCGACCGCGTCGAATCCGGCCGCCGCGGCCCGGTCGAACCGCTCGATGACCGGATATTCGGTGAACACCATCGATAGGTTGACGGCGAATCTGGGCATGGTCTCCTCGCTCGGCTGGGTCATTCTCGGCCCGGACGGCGTCCCGGTGGCCGCGTCCGACGTCCTCGGCATCGTAGGGGGCGGGGCGGGGCGGGTCAACGCCG
>CADCWH010000082.1 GCA_902806395.1 uncultured Thermomicrobiales bacterium
ATCGCTTGGTGGTGGCGCTCATCGACCTGGAAGAGCACCTGCTCGCCCACCTAGCCTTCGAGGAGGTGTCCCTCGGGCCGCTCCTCAGCACCTGGGATCGCTGGCCGGTCGAGTAGGGGAGGCAGGAGATGGGCGGCACGAACCGACATGCCCCCGACATGCCAGCCGCGGTCCCGCTGACCGACCGAGCCTATGCCCCCGGTGGTGACCCATCCGGGGACGGGGCCGGCCCCATACCGATGGCCGGAGGCACCGGGCCACCCACCGCCGGAGTGGAGTCGGGAGCGACCTGCACCGGCATCTGGCAGGCGCTCCGCCTAGCGCATGATCGGGTCGCCCGGCGGCTGGCGATCGACCTGGACCGCGCGTGTGGGCTCGCCGTAAACGAGTTCGACGTGCTCTGGCACCTCCGGACGTGTCCCGCCAGGGAGGTCCGGGTCGGTGCTCTCTCGGACGTGGTAGCCCTCAGCCAGCCGGCCATCAGCCGCCTGGTGTCGCGGCTCGAAGGGCGCGGCCTGGTCAGCCGCGCCGGGGCGAGCGCCGACGGGCGGGTCTGCGTGGTCCGGCTCACCGCGGCGGGTGCCGCGCTGGTCGAGCGAGCCACCGAGACCTACGCCCACGCCATCCACGACACCCTGGGGCCCACCGGCTCGGACGAGGACCACGCTGCCCTGCTGCGTGCCCTGGCCCGGATCGGCGGGTAGGCCCGTCCCGCGGTCGTTCGGCACCGTCCGTACCTCGCACCCCCGTACCTCGTGCGGCCGCCCCCCGCGACGGCTACGCCAGTCGCTCGTACGCGGGCAGTGTCAGGAAGGGTTCGAATGCCTCCGAGAGCACCAGGTCGTCGAGGATGTCCGCCGCCTCGCCGGTCCGCTCCGAGGTCGCGCCGCTGACCGCCAGCTTGGCCATCTCGTCGGTGCGGGCGGCGAGGTAGCGTTCCCGGGTGATCGGGTCGCCGTCGTCGGTGGTGGCGCCGTGGCGGATCCACTGCCAGAGCTGGGCGCGGGAGATCTCGGCCGTGGCGGCGTCCTCCATCAAATTATTGATCGCCGCCGCACCCGTCCCCTGGAGCCAGGCGTCGATGTATTGGATCGCCACGCTGATGTTGGCCCGTAGCCCGGCCTCAGTGATCGTGCCACCCGGGACCTGGAAATCGACCAGGTCCCGGGTCGCCACCCGGATATCGTCGTAGGGACGCCCCTTCTGGTTCGGGGCGTCACCGAGGACGGCCGCGAACGATTCCGCCGCCACCGGCACCAGGCCGGGGTGGGCGACCCAGGTGCCGTCGAAGCCGTCGCCGGCCTCGCGGTCCTTGTACTCCCGGACCCGGGCGAAGGCGACCTCGTTGGCGGCCGCGTCGTGGCGGGTGGGGATGAAGGCCGCCATGCCGCCGATCGCGTGTGCTCCCCGCCGGTGACAGGTTCGCACCAGTAGCCGGGAGTAGGCCCGCATGAACGGCACGGTCATCGTCACCGCCGAGCGGTCCGGCAGCACCGCGCCCGGGTCATCCCGGAACACCTTGATCGCACTGAAGATGTAGTCCCAGCGGCCGGCGTTGAGGCCCGAGGCGTGGTCGCGGAGGGCGTAGAGGATGCCATCCATGTCCAGCGCCCCGGGCAACGTCTCGATCAGGACCGTCGCCCGGATGGAGCCGTGGGGGATCCCTAGTTCGGCCTGTGCGGCGGTGAAGACGTCGTCCCAGAGGCGGGCCTCCTCGGCGCTCTCCAGCTTGGGCAGGTAGAAGTAGGGGCCGCTGCCCCGATCGAGCAGTTCGCGCCCGTTGTGGAACAGGTGAAGCCCGGCGTCGAACAGGCTGGCCGAGATCGGCTCGCCGTCCACGGTGACGTGCCGCTCCGTCAGGTGCCAGCCGCGCGGCCGGACGACCATGGTCGCGACCGTCTCGTTCAACGCGTACTGTCGACCGTCCGGATTCGTGAAGCTGATCGTCCGCCGCACCGCGTCGCGCAGGTTGACCTGGCCCTCGGTAACGTTCTGCCAGGTCGGGGAGAGGGCGTCCTCCAGGTCGCACATGAACACGTTGGCGCCGCAGTTCAGGGCGTTGATCATCATCTTGCGCTCGGCCGGCCCGGTGATTTCGACCCGTCGGTCTGTCAGGTCGGCCGGCGCCGGGGCGACCCTCCAGTCCCCGTCAGCGTCCTGCTCAGCTCCCGGGACGCTGACCAAATCATCCAGTTGACCAGCAGCCAGCAGACGGTGCCGTTCCGGTCGTCGCCGGAGGAGATCGCGGCGGCGGGGGTCGAACCGGCGGTGCAGTCCGGCGACGAACGCCAGCGCCTCCGGCGTGAGGATCTCCCTGGCCGCCGCTGATACCGCCGCGTTGATCACGACTCCCTCGGTCGCTCCGCCCACCACATGTCCCGTTCCCATCGATGGTCCTCCCTGCCAGGTCACCGGGCCCGCCGCCCGGTCGTCGCCTCGTGCGCCAAGAGCCGCAAGCCCTGGGCCGTCCCGCGCACCACGCGATCACTTGGCCCCGCGGCGGACCGACGGGCGGTGACCGGATCCGGACAACCTGGACGATCCAGTGCCACCGGCGACACACCGGTCGGATGTGCCGACGACCATCTCGTTCGGTCGGAGGGACGTCTCCGGTCGGGGGTGGGCCGGTGCGCGAAGCCGGCATCCGGCCTGGCGTCCCCCGGGCGTGTGACCCGGGGTGGTGAGGCGCTTGGCCCCGCTGGATGGGATACGATGCCCCCATGCCGGGGACCAGCCAAGGTTCGCCGCCGGATCTCAGGGGGCAGCGCGAGGTCGCATGGGACGTCATGACGAGGAGTGGGTGGGGGAGGTCCGTGGTCGGTTGCGGTCTCGGGCCGGGCAGGGGCCAGACCGTCCGCCGCCCACACCTGCCCCGACCGAGATCGGTGACCCCACGGGGGCCGAGGTGGGGCAGCTGGGAACGCCGGACGATGCGCCGGGCGAAGCGTCCAGGACCATTCGCTGGGGCCGGGCCGGCATCGTCGCCGGGATCGTCGCTACCCTGGCCCTCCTGCCCGGCAGCGTGATCGTCGGGATCGTCTTCGGCGTCCTCGCCCGCGAGGTCGGGATGAGCGGTCTCCAAGCCCTGACGATGAGCGTCTTGGTTTCGGGCGGGGCCGCCCAGTTCATCGCCCTCGACCTCTGGGCCTCGCCGGTCCCGGTGACGACCCTGGTCCTGACGACCCTGGTCGTCAACCTCCGCCATCTCCTCCTCGGGGCCTCGCTCCAGGCCTGGCTCGGCCCCCTCCGGGGCTGGCGCCGGTGGCTGACGCTCCACTTCTTGACCGATGAGTCTTGGGCCCTCTCGGAGGTCGCCCGGCGGCGCGGCGAGCGCGATGTCGCCTTCTTGGTCGGCAGCGGCCTCGTCGCCTACGGTGGATGGATCGCCGGGACGGTGGTTGGCTACCTGGTCGGGGATCGGGTCGGTGGCCTGGTGGGATGGGACATCGGCTTCATCTTCACCGCCCTCTTCGTCGCGTTGCTGGTCGGGATCGCCCGGGGCCGCCAGGACATCGCCCCCTTCGCGGTGGCGGCGGCCGTGGCCATCATCACCCAGCGGCTCGTCGGCGGCACCTGGTACATCCTCTGCGGCGGTATCGCTGGGAGCCTGGCCGGGGCGTTCTCGGTCCGTGCCAATTCGATCAGCACCCCCCGCGGCGGCCCGGCAGGCGGCCCGGCCGCACCCATCCCGACTGGCAGGACCGCGGATCATGGGTGATGGGAACCTATCTGCCTACGTCGCGATCGTCGCGATGGCCCTGGTCACCTACGCGACCCGGGCCGGAGGCCCGGCGCTGGTCCGCCGCCTGCCGCGTTCGGCTCGCATGGATGGCGCCCTGGGGGCCGTGCCTGGGGCCGTGCTGATGGCGATCGTCGCCCCCGCGGTCGTTGCCGCTGGCCCGGCCGGCTGGGCCGGCGCGGTCATCGTCCTCCTCGTCACCGCTCGCACCGGGCAGGTCCTGCTCGGCATCGCGGCCGGGATCCTGGTGGTCGGCGCGGCATCGGGCCTGGGGTGGTGAGTGGACGACCCATCGCGACCGGGCCCGAAAACGCCGCCGTCGCCACCCGCTACCCGGTCAGGGGCGTGGGCGGCGACGGTCGGATGGGCTCACATGCAGATCGGCTGCTGATCGTGATGGGCTCCCGGTGATCAGAACGCCGGGACGTACTCCGGATCGATGGGCCGGATGCCGCCTTCGGGGGCGGTGTAGCCCTTCGCCACCAGGACGTTGACGACCTCCTCGATCACGTCGTCCGGGGTCGACGCGCCGGCCGTGACGCCGACCACCGTCGCGGCGGTCAGCCAGTCGTCCTCGATGTCCTCGGGGCGCTCGATGTGGTGCGATTCGACCCCCATCTGGCGGCCGACATCGGCGAGGCGGGCGGTGTTGCTGCTCTTCTTGCCGCCGATCGCCAGGATCAGGTCGACGCTGTCCCGCTCGACCAGGCGCTTCAGGGCGTGCTGCCGCTCGCTGGTCGGCTCGCAGATGGTGTTGCAGAGCCGGAACTCGCCGCCCTCGGGGATGACCAGGGCCTGGAGGGCGTTGGCGAAGGCCATCAATTCATCGACGTTCTTGGTCGTCTGGCTCACCACGGCCACCTTCCGCGGCGGCGGTACCTTGCCCTCACCAACCTCGCCACGCCGCGCGTTCCAGGGGAGGTCGACCAACTTCTTCGCCGCCAGGGCCTTGCTGGTGCCCGCCCAGGCGATCACGCTCTTGACCTCGGGATGGTAGGCATCGCCGTAGACCACGATGAAGTAGCCCTGGCGGACCAGTTTCTGGGCCAGGCGCTGGACCTTGGTCACCAGCGGGCAGGTGGTATCGATCAGGGTGAGGTTGGCCGCCTCGGCCTCTCGGGCCAGGTGAGGGCCCATGCCGTGAGCGGTGATCGCCACCCGGCGGAACCCGCGGGAGACTGCCTCGTCGACCGAGGCCGTACCCTCGACGCCCCGCTCTCGCAGCCGTTCGACCACCTGGGGGTTGTGGATCACGTCCCCGACCGGGGCGATCTTGTCGGCCGGGTCGGCCGCGTCGGTGATGATGTCCAAGGCTCGCCGGACACCCCAGCAGTAGCCCAGTTCGTCGGCCACGACGATCCGGCGGGAGGGACGGACGGCGAGGCCGGTATCGTCGGTGATCGTGTTCGGTGCGGCGACGGTGGCCGTGCCCATTGGGACCTCTTTCTCGTCGTTGACCGCGGGGAGGGGAGGGAGTGTCGGGACCGGGTGGTCACCCCCGGCGTCACCCGCTGGGGCGACCTCGTCGGGGATGCGGTCACTCGTATGGGGTCATCTACCGGCGCCACCCATGTGGCGCGTCCACACGAAGTATAGTCGGTGGCCCCGCCGCCGGTGGTTTCCACAATACCCCGGGGACATGTCGCCGGCCGATCCCCGTCGTTTGGCACCGTCGCCTGGGCAGCTAGCCCGGCATCCGTGTCCGCCCGCCGGGGGTGTGCCGTGGCCTCAGTCGCCTGGGATCCCGAGGAGTCCCAGCACCTCGCCCACCCGGCGGATCTCGTGGTCCGGGGTGATGTCGCCTGGCGCTCGGGCGCGACCGTGCCGGTTGACCCAGACGGCGCGGATGCCGGCCGCCCGGGCGCCGGCCATGTCGTGCTCCATCGAGTCACCGATGAACACGGTCTCGGCCGGAGCCGCCTCCCCCAGGCGCAGGGCCTCGGCGAAGATGGCCGGGTCGGGTTTCCAGGACTCGATCTCCTCCGAGACCAGCACGAAATCCACCAGCCGCTCGATCTCCAGCAGTCGGATCTTGGCGCGTTGCACCTCGGACGGCCCGTTGGTCACCAGGCCGATCCGGGCGTCCCGCGATCTCGGGGAGCGACGCAGGGCCAGCAGGGTCGCCTCGGCATCCTCGAACAGGGTCAGGCCGTGGAACCGGTTGGCCCGATACCAGGCCATCGCCGCCGGGGCCGCGGAAGGGTCATCCAGTCCATGGTCTCGTAGGAGGTCGGCAAAATGGTCGGACCCATGCGGATTGCGCTCCACCGACGCGGCGGCGAGCCGCTCGATGTGGTCTGGGAACCGCCGTCCCGCCGCCGCGTCGTCCCCCCCGGCGGGCTCTCCACCGGCAGGGTCGGCCGTCGCGGACTCGCCCGCCAGGGCATGGCTGAAGGCCAAGCGCAGGCGCAGGTCACGGGCCGACGTGTAGTCGCAGAGCGTGTCATCCAGATCAAAGAGCAACAGGCGCGGGGAGGGGATGGATGGGGTCATCAGTCGCCTCCGTCCATTGACTGGCGATGCCCAGTCCCGCCTCTCCACTGCCCAACGCGATCCGGTCCCCACCCGCGTTCCCTGCGTTGGCTCCCCACGTCTACGCTCGCTTTCTTGGACCGGACCCCGACCTTGTCCAACCCGGTCCGTCGTCCCGCATGGGTCTCTCGTCCGGCGGTGCCATGGGGACACCGCCACGCCCTCGCCGACGGCTCAAGTCCCCGGGCACGCATGTCTGGTTCCCTGATCGCACCCTTCCGGCCATGGTCCACCCGTCGACGAAGTCCTGGGGTGCCCCGAAGTCACCGGTACAGAAGTCCTGGTTCCGGACATGATCTACCCGTCGATGAAGTCCCGATTTGTCCCGAAGTCGCCGGTACGAAAGTCCTTACCCGTCCCGCACCCAGCTTATCCATGGCAGGATGAGTGCATACCTGATCGCAGCACGTAGTGCCCAAGATCAATGTGTACGTACCCCGTCTGGGCGACGTACCGTTCATCAGAGAAGTCTCACGCGCCGTGCCGTGGCTGGAGGGCGCGCGTGGACTCCCTTGCGGAGGGTGTTGACCATGTGGTCAACGGGGTCATGGGAGAGGATAACGACCGTGGCGATGCATAGCGTCGAGTCAGAGACATTGGTAGGCCGGGATTGGTCCTCGAACACCGACGACCTCGGGGGTGGTCAGGCCGTGTCGGCGGGTCAGGTGATCGACCAACTCCAGGCCGAATCGACCCGGATGGTCACCAACTGGGTCCTGCGGGTCGCCAACATGCCCGCCTTCCGGGCCTGGCCCGACCTGAGCCTGACCAAGCTGCAGGAGTCGATCCCCGCCCTGCTCGGCGCAACCCTGCTAGCGATGCGTAGCCCCGACCCGAGCCGAGACCCCGAACCTCAGGCCCGGGCGATCGAGGCCGGCGAGCGGCACGGCCATGCCCGAGCCGACGACATCTTCCCCATCGGGGTCCTCCTCGCCGAGTTCCAGGCCATGCGGTCCGAGTTGCGCCTGGGGATCTTGCGCATCACCGAGGGGGACCCCGACATGGTGGAGGTGGCCCGTGAGTTGGAAGACCGGCTCACCCAGACACTCGATGCCGCCATGATCGCGGCTGCCGAGGGCTGGGTCGACCGGACCACGAACCCGCTGCCCTAGGGGCTGGCCCGGCGTCCACGCGTCTGGGCGATCGCCCCATCCCGAATCGATGACCCGATTCGTCACTCCTCCCCGCCTCCGGGTGACGCCGCCCCCCTCCAGGGACCCTGCCCGCACATCCGATCACCTCTCCTCACCCGCCCCTGGCACCGCTCAACCAATCGGCACGGCCCCGGCCGTCCACCCCACCGTTCAGCACTCGAAGGGACCGGACCCGTATGGCCGACCAGGTCACCATCGCCATCGTCGAGGACCAGCAGGCCATCGTCGAATTGCTGACCGCCGTGCTGGGTGACAGCGGTTTCGCCACCGTCTCGATCACCTCGCTACGGGATGTGGTGGCCGAGGTCCGAGCCGCGGCGGCCGATGTCGTGATCCTCGACGTGATGATGCCGGAGATGAGTGGTTGGGAGGTCTTGGACCTGATCCGCAATGATGTCGACA
>CADCWH010000083.1 GCA_902806395.1 uncultured Thermomicrobiales bacterium
CCCAGTTCGAGCACGGTCGGTTTGAGCGACCGCCCGGCCGCCGCGGCGACCGCCGTCCCGGCACCCTCGCTGCCGGTCAGCGAGACCCCGGCGATCCTGTCGTCCGAGACCAGTCGCTCGGCCTCGGCACCGGAGATCAGGACGGTGCGGAACACTCCCTCAGGCAGTCCGGCCTCGCGCGCGAGGCGCTCCACCTCCAGGGCGCACCGGCTGACCTGGGACGAGTGCTTCAAGATCGCGACGTTGCCCGCCATCAGGATGGGGGCCAAGCAGCGGATCACCTGCCAGTAGGGGAAATTCCAGGGCATCACCAGGAGGATCGTGCCGAGCGGGCGGTAGGCGACGTAGCTCTCGGTGGCCGTCGAATCAGTCATCTCGGCGGAGAGGAATGCCTCGCCGTGGTCGGCGTAGAACTCGCAGCCCCAAGCGCACTTCTCGACCTCGGCCTCGGCCTCGCCGATCGGCTTGCCCATTTCCAGGGTCGCCACCCGGGCCAGCGATGCCTTCTCGGACCGGAGTAGGATCGCCAACCGTCGAAGGGTTGCGGCACGGTCCGCGAACGTGGTCTGTCGCCATTCTCGTCCGGCCCGCAGGGCGGCGTTCAGCATGGTATCGAGTTCGTCTGGACCGTGGGGCTCGAACCCCTCGATGACGTGGCCGGTGGCGGGGTTGATGGACTGGATCATGGCGTCTCTCCCGAGGTGCGGATCGGACGGTCGGTCGATCGCAAGACTACACCGGGTCGACGTCGGCGAGCGGCGAGGTGGCGGGCCGTCACGACGGGCCCGGACGCTGTACACTTGAGAGAATGACAGCGCCCTCACGCGCGCCGGTGCCGGAGACACTTTCGGTGCCACCATCGAGTGAGTCACGGCCAGATTCGCCGTCTGAACGCGAGGCGCGCCTCCACGATCGGGCGCGCGGGGTCCGGCGGATCCTCCTGGTCGTCCTTGGACTGAACGTCCTGGTGGCGGCCATGAAACTGTCGGTCGGGATCGTGACCGGATCGGTCGCCATGGCGGCCGACGGCGTGCAATCCCTCCTCGACGGATTCGCCAACGTGATCGGGCTTATCGGGATCGTCGCGGCCTCGCGGCCGCCGGACGAACGACACCCGTATGGCCATGAACGGTACGAGACGATCGCCTCCATGGCCATCGCCGGTCTGATGACCTTCGGTGTCGTGGAGATCGTCCGGAGCGCGTGGGGGCAGTTCCAGGGGAAGGACGAACCCCGCGTCACCGCGCTGTCATTCGCGGTGCTCATCGTGACTATTGGGATCAACGCGAGCGTCGCGTGGTGGGAGCGCCGCTCGGCGCAGCGGCTACGCAGTGAATTGCTCGCCGCCGACGCCAAACATACCGCTACCGACGTCATCGTCTCCGCCGGGGTGATCGTCGGCCTGGTCGCCGTCACCGCCGGATTCGCCTGGGCCGACGCGGCGGTCTCGCTCGTCATCGCGGCGGTCATCGCCCGGACCGCCTGGGGCATCTTGCGAGACGCCTCGTTGGTCTTGTCAGATGCCACCGCTGTCGACCCTCGCCTGCTGATGCGGGCGGTCCTGGGATCGCCTGGTGTCGTCACCGCCCATAACTTGCGGGCTCGCTCCGGTGGAGGACGATCGTGGGTGGAAGTCCACGTCACCGTCGACCCCGACCTGCGGGTCAACCAGGCCCATGCGGTGGCCACGGGCGTCGAGGACGCGATCCGCTCCAGCGCCGGCGACGCGACCGAAGTGGTGGTGCACGTCGAGCCGGCCGAACCGCCGCACACCCGACCTGACCCGCTGTTCGGGGACCCCCGGTCGCCCTGAGTCCGGCGGCCATGTGGCCCCACCGCGAGGTACCCGCACCGCTGGGCACGAGACACGCGATGGCGTCACGCGACACCGAACAGACCGACGGAGCGACGATCCCCGCCGATACGACGAACGACCCAGGACACCGGAGACGGACGTCCACGATGCGCGGGAGATTGTCTCGCGCGAGGAGCAGACTACATTGACGGACAGCGACGATCAGAACCAACGAGATGATGCCCCCGCGGACGACGACGGGAGTGACGGCCCCAGCGGCTCACGCCGGACCTGGCGCCGCCGCCAGAGGCGCCAGGCCGCCCGTCAGCGGGCCCAGTCTCCCGACGCCGGGCAGGCGGGCGAAGGGGGCGATACCGCCTCGCCGGAGACACGACCGACTCAGGCCCAGTCCGGTGGGCAGCCCGGGGGACGGATCCGGGGCCAGGGTAACCAGCCGCGCGCGGCGAGGGTGACCGGGGGCCGCGATACTCAGGCTGGTGAGGGCCGGCGAAATCAGGGCCAACGCCAGGGTGGTCGACAGGGGCAGGACCAACGGGCGAGCGACCCCCAGGGTCAGCCTGGCGCCCGGGCGAGTGAAGGCGGTGACGCCCGAACACCGCGCCAGGGTGCCGGACAACGCGGCGGCCGCGGCCGCCAACCCGGCCAGGGTCAGGGCCAACCGCCCCGCCACGGGCAGGGTCACGAGCCCCGGGCCGTGGGTGGCCAGGGCGGGACCGCCGCGCCGGGTACCGGCTCACGCGCCCAGCGACCGGGCGGCTCGCCCGGGGCGCGACGGCCACTGCGCGAGGAGGAGACCTCCGGCCGCATCGACCCCCGCCGGGCCCAACACGCCCCGTCCGGATGGCGGGACGGCCTCAGGGGTCGCGAGGTCTTCCCCGACCTTTCCGAACGCAAGGCGGCGCGAGTCACCGCCACCGGCTCGGACACCCCCCTGCGGGTGATCCCGCTCGGGGGAGTCGGCGAGGTCGGGAAGAATATGACGCTGGTCGAGTATGGCAACGACATCCTGTTGCTCGACTGCGGTGGCAAGTTCCCGGAGGAGGAGCAGCGCGGCATCGACCTGGTGATCCCAGACGTCACCTACCTGGTCGAGCGCCTCTCCCGGCTTCGGGCGATCCTGATCACCCACGGCCACGAGGACCACATCGGTGGTCTGCCCTACATCCTGCCCCAGATCGCCGCGGCCGCCCCGATCCCCATCTATGGGTCCCCGCTGGCGCTCGGCTTCATCGAGGGCAAGCTCTACGAGCATCGCCAGACCGACCTGGTCGACCTCCAGCCGGTCCGACCGGGCGAACGGGTGACCTTCGGCCAGCTGGAGGCCGAGTTCATCCACGTCACCCACTCGATCCCCGACACCAACGCGATCGCCATCCACTCTCCGGTCGGCACGATCGTCGACACGGCCGACTTCAAGTTCGACCCGACGCCGGTGATGGGTGAGCCGACCGACGAGGCCCGCCTGCGCCGCCTCGGCCGGGACGGCGTCCTGGCGCTGTTCTCCGATACCGTCCGGGTCGAGGTGGACGGCAGTACCCCCTCCGAGCGGGTCGTGCTGGAGACGATGGACGACGTGATCCGGGTCGCCCGGGGCCAGGTCATCATCGCCACGTTCGCCTCCAACATCAGCCGGATCGATATGGCCCTCAAAGCTGCCGAGAAGTACGGCCGCAAGGTGGCGGTCGCCGGTCGCAGCATGGAGCAGAACTCCCGCGTAGCGATGGACCTTGGCTATCTCGATCCCCCCGAGGGCCTGCTGATCCCTCTCGAAGAGGCCCTCAAGATGCCGCGCGAACGGCGAGTGCTGGTGATCACCGGCAGCCAGGGGGAGGCGGCGGCGGCGCTGGCCCGGATCGCGGCCGGGGAGCATCCCCGCATCCGGGTCACCACCGGCGATGTGGCCCTGCTCTCGGCAACCCCGATCCCCGGCAACGAGGAGACCGTCACCCGGACGATCGACAACCTGTTCCGGCGCGGCGCGCGGGTGATCTACAGCGGCCGGGACCGTGGCGTCCACGTCTCCGGCCACGCCGGCCGGGACGAGTTGAAGAAGATGATCGACCTGCTCAAGCCGACGTTCGTGATCCCGATCCACGGCGAGTTCCGGCACATGGTGCTCTATCGCGAACTGGCGATGGAGACCGGCCTGAAGGCCGACCAGGTGATGTTCCCAGAGATCGGCGGCGTCCTGGAGTTCACCCCGACCACCATCACCGCCAAGGGGCGAATCAAGTCGGGCTCGATCCTGGTCGACCGTCTGGGCGACCGGGGCACCGGCCAGGTGACCCTGCGGAACCGCGAGAACATCGCCGACGACGGCGTCGTGGTCGTGACGATCGTGGTCGACCGGGAAACCGGAAAGCTCATCGCCGGCCCAGACCTCGTCGCCAAGGGCCTCAAGCCGGAGTTGCAGAATGGCGCCCTGAAGGAGGCCGAACAGGAACTCCGTCGTACCCTGGAGCGACGCTCCCGCGGTGAGGTGCAGCTCGGGCATCTGATCACCCGATCGAAGGAGACCGTCGGCAAGGCCCTCTACCGCCGATCCAAGAGCCGGCCGATGATCCTCCCGGTGGTGACCGAACTGTAGCGGTCGCGACGGGGTGCGCCGTCGATCCACGATGGCTTCCGCGACGGGCCAGCCCGCCTCCCCGTCGTCCCACCCGGGACGACGGGGAGGCGGGCTTCGCCATTGGCGAGTTCGCCGGGAACGCGGGGCGCGATGGTCAGACTCAGGACGCCCGTGAGGTCGTTTGACGAACTGGCAGAATCTTGGTATCCGTACCGTGGTCAGAATGACGGTCGGGACCTTCTTACCGTTTGGTCACGGCCCCGTTCGTCGCGGATGCGGTGAGCGATCCCTGACGCTGCGCTACCGTGCCGTCCGCTCGGGACCGAGCGGTGAGGTCGCGGACGGTGGGGGCGCTGGCGCCTCCACGGTGGGGACGAGTGATCCCCGTGCGATCCTGATGGGACTGCGGTCCCCAATACCATGGAGGTATCTCATGTTCTCAGCCGCCTA
>CADCWH010000084.1 GCA_902806395.1 uncultured Thermomicrobiales bacterium
AAGACGATCGTCTTCGTGACCCACGACATCGCCGAAGCGTTCTTGTTAGGAGACAGGATCGTGCTGATGTCGGAGGGTCGCGTCGTCCAGAACGGCACGCCAGCCGACTTGCTCCGGAACCCAGCCGACCCCTTCGTGACCGCCTTCATCGGGGAGGACCGCGGCGTGAGGGCGCTCCACTACACCAGCCTGGCCGAGGTCGCCGTCCCGGCCCCCGCACATACCCCAGCCGGCGGGTTGACGCTGCCCGGCACGATGACGATCCTCGAAGCGGCCCGGGAACTAGGCCGCCAGGGAGCCGCGGCCGGGGACGGGATCTGGGTCACCGGCGACGCGGGTGAGCGGGTTGGTCACCTGCCGCTCCACCGCCTGGCGGTGGTACTGGGGGAGACGCTCACCCCGGTGGAGGAGCCGCTCGCTCCGGACCGCACCGGCGCCCGCGCCGGTGGAGGTCCCGATGGACTACTTGCGTGAGCACCCTGACCGGGTGTGGGAGCTGACCAAGCAGCACGTCGAACTGGTCGCCCTGACCATGGTCTTCGCGATCCTGATCGGCGTCCCGCTCGGCATCCTGATCACCAGGGTGCGCTGGCTGGAAGGGCCGGTGATCGGCACCACCGGGGCACTCTACACCGTGCCCAGCCTGGCGCTGTTCGCGAT
The DNA here is from genome assembly GCA_902806395.1 of uncultured Thermomicrobiales bacterium. The sequence goes on from CADCWH010000084.1 coordinate 661, forward strand.
CATGATCCCCTACACCGGCCTCGGCCGCCGCACCGTGGTGATCGCCCTGATCCTGTATTCCCTGCTGGCCATCATCCGGAACACAGTTGCCGGGATCGACGGCGTGCCGGCGGCGACGCTCGACGCCGCCCGGGGGATGGGGATGACGGGTAGCCAGCGCTTGTTCATGGTCGAACTGCCGCTGGCGCTGCCGGTGATCATGGCCGGCGTGCGGCTATCTGTCGTCGCCGCGATCGGCATCGCCACGATTGCCGCGCTGATGGGGGTGGGGGGCCTCGGCCGGCTCATCTTCGATGGGATCGGCCGCTTGGACAGCGACCGGATCATCGCCGGCGCCCTCGTTGCCTCCGGGCTGGCACTAGCGGCGGACTGGTCACTGGCCCTGCTGGGCGACCTACTGCGTAAAGACACCCGCGCGACTCGCGAGCAGAGGTGACAGCGCACCATGTCCGACCGTGACTCGCTCGACTTCGTCTCGTATATCCGAGAGAACCAAGATACGTTCCTCACGTTGCTGACCCAGCATCTCCAACTGACGGTGTACTCCGTCGCGCTGGGCCTGCTCATCGCCGTGCCACTGGCGATCCTCGCCAGCCGGATCGACCTCCTCGCGAAGCCGATGACCTGGCTCGCCGCGATCGGCCAGACGATCCCGAGCCTGGCGATCCTGGCCCTGATGCTCCCGCTGGTCGGGATCGGGTTTGAACCCTCCCTCTACGCGCTGACCATCCGGGCGATTCTGCCGATCTTCCTCAACGCCTATGTCGGGATCCGCAACGCCGATCGCGCCGTCGTCGACGCCGCGCGGGGGATGGGGGCGAGCAACGCCCAGTTGCTGTTCATGGTTGAGCTCCCACTCGCCAGCCCCGTCCTCTTCGCCGGGCTCCAGACCGCGACCGTCCAGAACATCGGTCTCGCCACCCTGGCGGCCTTCATCGGCGGCGGTGGGCTCGGCGACCTAATCTTGCAGGGCTTAGGGACGGTGAACTACCCGGTGCTCCTCGCCGGGGCGGTGCCGGTGGCCCTGCTGGCCATCGGCGCGGAGTTCGGGCTGGGTCGCCTGCGGCGGCTGGTGGTCCCGACCGGCTTGCAGATCGGCCCCGGTCGCTAGAGGCGACTGCCCCCGTCCCATCCGTTTCGCCCACCAGCGCACGCGGCGCGATGGGTGTAAGCTGCTCGCGGCCGACGGTGGCCACCAGATGACACTTGCCGTGTTCATCCGTACTCGATGGGGAGGAGCGAATCATGACCAAGATGACTTACGTGACGCGTGTGACCGGCGAGATCAGCCGTCGCACGGTGATCGGCACCGCGGCCGGGGGGTTGGCGCTCGCCGCCACCCAGGGGCGGCTCGGTCCCGTCCGGGCGCAAGACAAACCAACAGTCGCGGTCGGCTCAAAAGCCTTCACCGAGCAGGAGATCATGGGCAACATGCTGGCCCTCCTGCTGGAGGACGCCGGATACGAAGTCGATCGCAAGCTCTCGCTCGCCAGTACCCTGATCGTCCACGAGGCGCTCGTCGCCGGGGACGTAGACACCTACGTCGAGTACACCGGGACCGGCCTGATCACGATTCTGGGCCTCGAATTGCCGGAGGGCACCCCCGCCGCCGATGCGTCTCCCGCCGCGATGGCGTCGCCCGCTGCCTCCCCGGCCGCCGGTGAGATGGCCGGCACCGACGCTGTCTACGACATCGTCAAGGCCGAGTACGAGACTCAGTTCGGCGTCGTCTGGCTCGACCCGATTGGCTTCAACAACACCTACACCCTGGCCGTGCGGGGCGACACGGCGACCGAACTCGGGCTCCGGACGATCTCCGACCTCCAGGCCCACGTCGGTGACCTGACCTTCGGTGCCACCCAAGAGTTCCTAACCCGTCCTGACGGCCTGCCGGGCCTGACAGCAACCTACGGCTTCGAGTTCAATGAAGCCGTGGGCATGGACGAGGGGCTGGTGTATCAGGCATTGGATTCGGAGGAGGTCGACGTCATCTCCGCCTTCGCCACCGACGGACGCATCCCGGCCCTTGGCCTGTTCCTCCTAGAAGATGACCTGGGGTTCTTCCCGCCCTACTTCGCCGCCCCAGTCGTCCGCCAGGACCTGCTCGACCAGGACCCGGCCATCGCCGACGTGCTGAACAAGATGGCTGGCATGATCGACGACGCGACGATGGCCGACCTCAACTTCCAGGTCGACGACGGGGGAGAGGAGGCCGAGGACGTTGCCAGGACATTCCTCGAAGAGCACGGCCTGATCGGGCAATGACTCATCGGATAGGGGCCAGGATCGGATGCGACGGAACTACGGCGTCATCGTCGTCGGGTGTGGTGGCCTAGGCAGCGCTGCAGCGTACTGGCTAGCGCGGCGGGCGGGCGCCGATATCCTGGCGATCGAGCAATTCGGGCTCGGCCACGACCAAGGCAGCTCCCAGGACCACTCCCGGATCATCCGGCACTCGTACCACGACCCAACCTACACCGTCCTGGCCGAACCCGCCTACGCAACGTGGGCCCAGGTCGAGGAGGAGTCCGGGGTGCAGATCGTCCACAAGACGGGCGGGCTGGACCTAGAACTGCTCGGCACGACGGGACCCAAGGACCTGTCGCACTGCGCCGCCACCATGGCGGCACACGACATCCCCTTCGAGGAGTTGGACGCCACCGAGGTGATGCGTCGCTGGCCCCAGTTCCGGCTGCCAGACGACGCCCGCGCGCTCTACCAGGCCGACAGCGGCCTGGTAGACGCCCGCAAGGCCAACGCGGTCCATGTCGCGCTCGCTCGCCTGCACGGCGCGACCGTGTTGGACCGCACCCCGATCCGGGCCCTCCACCCTCGCGGCGAGTTGGTCGAGGTGGTCACCGACCAGGGCATCTTCGCCGCCGACTACGTCGTGGTCGCGGCCGGGGCGTGGTCCAACACGGTGCTGAGCAGCCTGGGCATCTCCTGGCCGCTCGCGGTCACCCAGGAGCAGGTAACCTACTTCGCCACACCACACCTGCGCGAGTTCACCCCGGACCGGTTCCCGGTCTGGATCTGGCGAGCGCCGCAGGGGTTCTACGGCTTCCCGGTCTATGGCGAGGTGGCGACCAAGGCGGGTCAGGATGCGGGCGGCGACGAGGTAACGGCCGAGACGCGGACCTTCGAGCCCAACCCCGTCACCCACGACCGGCTCCTCCACTTCCTCGGGGAGCGGATCCCCCGATTCCTCGGCCCGGAGCTGTACACCAAGACCTGCCTCTACACGATGCCGCCCGATCGCCACTTCGTGATTGACGCGGTCCCCGGGCACCCTCGCATCACCATCGCCGTCGATGGCGGGCACGCCTTCAAGTTCGCCTCCCTGATCGGCAAGATCCTGAGCCAGCTCGCCCTGGACGGCCAGACCAAGTACCCGATCGAGGCGTTCCGGGCCGACCGGCCGGCGATCACCGATCCCACCTTCCCACCGCTGTTCCGAAACGAAGCCGTGGTACACCGGGCCTGAGCAGATGGCCTGACCGGATGACCAGGTGGGACAAGACGGATAAGGAGTCACGAGGATGGCAGAGACGAGCGACGGACAGGTGACGGACGGGATGGATCTGCTGGCCCGGCTGGAGAACGGGCCGGTGATCTGCGCTGAGGGGTACCTGTTCGAGTTTGAACGGCGCGGCTACCTGCAGGCGGGCGCGTTCGTGCCCGAGGTCGTGCTGGAGCATCCGGACCTGGTCGCGCAGCTCCACCGCGAGTTCGTCCACGCCGGGTCGGACATCGTCGAGGCGTTCACCTACTACGCGCACCGCGAGAAACTACGGCTGATCGGCAAGGAACACCTGCTCGAGGAGATGAACCGCCAGGCCCTGACAATCGCCAAGACGGTGGCGACCGAGACCGGTGCCCTGTTCGCCGGGGACATCTGCAATACCAACGTCTTTACCGGCGACGACGCGTCCCGCCGTGCGGTGCGGGCGATGTTCGAGGAGCAGGT
>CADCWH010000085.1 GCA_902806395.1 uncultured Thermomicrobiales bacterium
ATCAGTGTGGACGGTGGCTCGGCACGGCGGTGTGGGTCTGCGGACCCCGGCCGCACTTCACACCCCTCTGAACCGCCCGGGTGAGCACCGTGGCGCCCGACCGGCCGGGACGGGAGGACGACAGAGGGGATCGGAGCTGATCACATGATCACTCGACGTCCGGACGGCCCGATCGGCCCGATCGCCGGGCAGGTCATCAGGTCCGCCAGGGGTGCCGCGAGTGGCGGGAGTATAGCATGGGGCCCCGGCCGAACCGCCCGAATTCGCTGTGGACGGGGCAGAGGATAGCCGGACAGTCGGTTCAGGGACCGTGACCCGGGCACCATCACCTACGGTTGTCCCCTCACGCTGATTACCGGGACGGACCCGGTTCTAAGGTGGGGTCCTGCTCCCTCTCGCCGGTGCCCCATGGGGTCTCCGGCCCGCCGCGACGGCGGATGAAGGTGGTATTCGAGAGCGTATTGATCGCGTTGGCCACGGTCGGAGGGGTGTCCGTGGCGACGGGGGCCGACGCATCCTCCGCTTCGGAGACTTCTACCTCGGATGTCGCGAGGCGATCTCGGCCACGCGGATCTGGGCGGCGACCGCCGCCGGTGATCGCCGAGAGCTGGCGGGTAGGCTTGCCCGGAGCGAGTCGCTTCTCGGGGTCGGTCATCTCGAGTCCACCCTCGTAGAAGGCGCCCTCGTCGATCACGAGCGTCTCGGTCGAGACCTTGCCCCGCAGTTGACCGCTGGAGAGGATCTGGAGACGGCCACGACATTGGATGTCGCCCTCGAGCCGACCTGCGACGCTGATGCTCTCCGCCTCGATCTTGGCGGAGACGTTTGCTCCCTCGGCGACGAAGAGGTGGCCGTCACAGGTGATCGTCCCTTTGACCTCGCCCTCGATGCGGAGGTCCCGCTCGGCCCGGAAGGTGCCATCGAAGTTGGAGAACCGGTCGATCACACTCTGGGACGGATCGGAGGACTCGGGACGCGTCCGGTCGTCCATCGCGAGTCGGTAGTCGTCGGACGTGGTCGGGCGCATGGCCATGGGGCAACCTCCTGGGAATCACGTGAATGATGGGAACACTGGGCACCAGGCGAGGGGAAGCTCTCGACGGGTGGGTCTGGAGCGGCCCGGTGTTAGCGGCCTCGGCCGGCGCGACGGTACGCCGGGGGAGTTTTCGGGGCCGACTTCTCGATGGCTTGCTCCATCTTGAACTGGCCGCGGATCGTGGCGCCCTCGTGGATCACCACGGCAGGGGCGTGGATATCGGCCAGGACACGGCCCGTGCTGACGGCCTCGAACCGCTCGGAGCAGAGGATGGTTCCCCGAACCGTGCCCGCGACCACCACATGACGGGCGGTCAGGGTGGCGTCGACGTCGGCCTCCTCGGCGACGAAGATCGTCTCACCGGCGGTGAGGTTGCCTTGGACGGTGCCGATGACATGGAGCGAACCGCCAGTCTCCAGGTCGCCCTTCCAGACCGTGTCCTGGGCGATGACGCTGGTTCGCTGGTCCAGGATCGGGTCGGTCGACATGGCGACGGCGTCCTCGGTCCGCGCCAGCCCATTGCCGGAGCCCGACCGCGACTCCGTGGTCGCCGGACCACTCACGCCGTACGGGTCTGCGACGCTGGCGTCGTAGCCGGCGTCGAGGCCATACCGAGCATCCGAGTCGCGATCAGTGCGGTCCTGCCGGGACGAGGAAGGTGACACGTAGTCGTTCCGCCCGGCATCGACCGCCTGAGATGCGGGACCCATCGGGTCGTTGCCATCCACCTCGTCATCCCCATCCGGGGTGGCCCCGGCGAGTTGGTGCTTGAGGGCATTGAACTGTCGATTGAACGTGTCTACGCCCTTCTCTCTCCGAAAGACCATACCTTCCCCTCCACATCCCAAGCCATGATCCGCAGACACCGTTTGGTCCAAGGGGCCTCCGCCACGCCCGACCTCTGCCGGGCACCGAGGAGGTACGATCCCTGCCGACCCCGCGCCCTCCGGCACGGCCAGCACCGTGCCTCGGACGCATCACCGTCGCGTGCTGGCACCGCGACTCCCCGGACCGGGGTAGATCGCCACCCGTTGACGACGCTGTACGTACGAGTATCGTAGCACACCGGATCGGAGCGTGAACGACCTGGGGGACAGGCCGGGATCTCCCATTCCCGCACGTCGGGCGAGGCCAGCACCCCACACCGAGCGCCGCGCGCTCCTCCTGATCAACGTCTGGTAGGCCCTGACGGTTCTCTTTCGGGGGCCGCATTGCGGGGCGTTGTCGTGTTCGAGAGCGACGGGATGCTTCGAATCGGCGTCATCTTGCGCCCTGCGGTTTGGCGTACGACAACATTCGTGTTCGGAGTTCGGAGGCCATGGTCCATGCCGCATGGTCCGACGATCAGGCGGCGGGGAAGACCGCGATCCTTCCCGAGATCAGGGCCAAGATCGTGGACGCGGAGGTGAAACCGAACATGATGCCGACGCAGGTGACCACGACCCACGGGACGGTCGGGGGCGCTCCGGCATCCAAGAGGGGGTGGTGATACTCATCGACGATCGATCCCCGGATCCGCGAATGCACCAAATGGAGTGCGG
>CADCWH010000086.1 GCA_902806395.1 uncultured Thermomicrobiales bacterium
CCACTCCGGCCGTGCTTTGTCAGGTCCCCTCATTCGTAACCATCCTTGCCGGTCGACTCGCGGCTTCGCGTTCTGAGCGGATCCGACGATCCGCAGTTCATTCAGGGTCCACGTGACCTAGCGCCGTCAGCCCTTCCCGGACCTGATACGATAGGGGAGTTAGCATCGCCGCCCAGGGTCCCGGGTCCATGATCTGTCGCGATCATCCGCATCCGCAACCCGATGGGAGGCCGGCATGTGCCCCACCCCTCGCCTAACCCGGCCCCACACCGCCAGGTCATTCGAGCTCGCGCTCTCCCGACGCGATCTCGTCCGCCACCGTGACGACCGCCGGATATGGTCAAGACCGTCCGGGCCGTCACCGGCGCCCTGACCGTCGGAAGGATCGGCCGACTGCCACGCTGGTCCTAAGGACCGCGGTGTCGAGACCACAGGCCCTTCCCTACTCGGAGACCCGGCCATGGATGACGGGGCGAGCCAACGGACCTACACCGATGCCGACATCGATGCCTGGGTCGCCGACCGGCTGATCGACGCCGGCCAGGCCACGGCGATCCGCGCTCACGCCGATCGCCGTGAACACTCGTCGAGCGCGATCACGTCTCTTTCCGCCGAATTCCCGGCCCGGCAAGATCCCGGCATCCCTGGGACGGCATCGGACCGGGAAGGGACGGGGATCCCCAGGAGTACGAAGGGCGCGGGGGAACACCTCCAGCAGATCGCCTACTACATCGGCGGCTTCACGATCCTGTTCGCGTTCACGATCTACGTCGGCCTCGAATGGGAGGAGTTGACCAAAGCGACCCGGGTCGCGATCGCCACCGGCACGGCGGTCGGGCTGGCCGGGGTCGGCATCGCCCTGCGCCGGGGCGGAGCGCCGACGGGTGGCAACGTCCTGATCTTCGTCGCCACCGGGTTGACCCCGCTAGTGACCTACTCGCTGCTGGACGCCTTGGGGCTGTGGCGGGGCGGCGATGACGCGAACGACTACGCGAGCTTCTACGAGCGGATCGACGCGGCCTGGTTGATCCTCGAGCTTGCCTCCATCGCCGTCGCGGTCACGGTCGTCGGCCGGATCCGGTTCCCGCTCCTGACATTGCTGATCGCGTTCTGGGTCTATTTCCTCAGTCTCGACCTTGCCGAGGCCATCTGGGCGGACGGCCCCACCGATGAGCAGCGCTCCCTCCTGGTCGCCGTCGTCGGATTAGCGATGGTAGTACTGGGGATCGACCTGCAGCGGCGCGGCCTCGGTCGGTACACCTATTGGTTCTATCTCTTCGGGCTGTTCGGAGTGCAGGGCGGATTCGGCGCCTATGCGCTGATGAACGATTCCAACCTCTGGGCTGGGATCGGATTTCTCGGGCTCTCGCTTGGCTGGATCGTGGTCTGCGCCTGGCTGGCGGAGGTCCTCTTCCTGGTGGCGGGAGCCGCCGGCGTGTACGCCTACGCGACGTACCTAGCGTTCGAGATCTTTGATGGCGCACTGGCGTTCATCTTCGTCCTCGCCGCCGTCGGCCTGTTCATCGTCCTGTCCACCTTCGCCTACGCCCGGGTCATCGGCCCCTGGCTCGGCAGGACGTTCCGGGGCGGCCACCATGCCGTCGCCTGAGGCGCCCGGCGACCTAGGCGAGGATCACCTCGAATGCTCCAAGAATGCGTTCCGCCGTCACGCCAGTCTGCCGACGACGTGGGCGGCCAGGGCGACGGCCTCGCGGACCACGAACCCGAACTCGCGACCAGTGTTGGGCCGGATTGGGCTGCCGGGAGCAGCCGAGCTATAGGCTTCAAGTCCTAGGTCACGGGCCATGCGCTCGGAGCGAAGCAAGTGGAACCCATCGCTCACCAGGAGGACCCGGGTAATGTCCAGAGGTTCCAGGACCGTGGCCACGCCCCGCATGCTCTCCCAGGTGTCACGACCCTCGTTCTCGACCAGGAGCGCCGACTCTGGGACGCCGCGCCCGATGAGGTAGTCCCGCCCCGCCTCGGCTTCGGTGGTCATGTCGCCCGGCTGCCGGCCCCCGGTCAGGACGATCACCGGAGACAATCCTCGTTCCCAGAGGGCGTAGGCGTGGTCGAGACGGGCGCGCAGGACGCTCGTCGGGCGGCCGTTGTACTGGGCCGCGCCGAGTACGATGATGGCCTGCACCGGTCGAGCCTCGTCGGTCCGTGCCTGGCGGTAGATCGTGGCGACGAGAGCGACCCCCAACAGTGGCGGCAACAGCAGCAGCGAGACGAACGCCGGCACGAACCACCTCCACACTCGCTGACGGCGGGACCGTGCCCGGCGTCGATGCCGGGATACCGGCGCCGGCTCGACCTCTTGTGGGTCGGACGGCCGTACCGCGATCTGGGATTCCGACAGTCCGACCGATCGTTGCCCGGGCCCCGGGAACCGCTGTTGGCGAGCGAACGGCTCAGTCTGGATCTGGTCGGGCATGAGCCAATCATGACACCCTCGTGACCGGCCAAACAAGGTAGACCGAGTCGGCACACGACCCCGACGGCCCGACGCTCGGCTCATCGGTCCGCCTAGAGATGCCCCTGGCCCGCGAGGAGTTCATCCTCGCCATGGTTGGCAGTGACCGTCGCCACGATGGCCCACGACCTCCTCGCGTGCCCCGTCGACTGCTCCGGACCTGGTGGGTCGGTAGGGCGGGACTACGAATTGACGTTCATCGTCGGAGCTTCCGTTCCCAGCCGGGCAATGCGATCCGCCCGTGATGACGAACCTGCTCGGGGCGTGTTCCGGTTCCGGTGCACGGGCGTTAGAATCGAGACGCGGACGCGAAACTGAGACTGCCCAGATTGGTTTCTCTCGGTGAATGCCGACCCGTAAGAGGCCGCCCGTGTCGATGATCGTGGCGACAAATCTGGTCAAGGAATTCTCCCGCACGCGACCAGTGGCGGGTCGGTTCTCGACCGTGCGGACATTGTTCACCCGGCAGCGGGAGACGACGCGCGCCGTCGACGGCGTCAGATTAGAGATCGCCGAGGGGGAGATCGTCGGCTACCTCGGCCCGAACGGTGCGGGCAAATCGACCACCATCAAGATGTTGACCGGCATCCTCGTACCGACGTCGGGCAGCGTGACGGTGGCGGGGCTGGTGCCCTGGGAGAACCGCGAGGCGAACGCGCTCAACGTCGGTGTGGTGTTCGGGCAACGGACCCAGCTCTGGTGGGCGCTGCCGTTGGAAGAATCGCTGCGGCTCATCGGCCGGATGTACCGGATGCCGGATCGGCGATATCGACAAAACCTGGCCATGCTCACCGAACTGCTCGACATGGCCCCATTCCTCCAGACCCCGGTTCGCCAGTTGAGCCTGGGCCAGCGCATGCGCGGCGATCTCGCCGCGGCGGTGATCTACCAGCCTCCGGTCCTCTTCCTCGACGAACCAACGGTCGGCCTCGACGTCGTCGCCAAGGAGCGCATTCGGGTCTTCATCGAGGAGATCAATCGGGACCACAATACGACGGTGTTGCTGACCACCCACGATTTGGACGATGTGGAGCGACTCTGCAAGCGCATCATCATCATCGACCGTGGCAGCGTGCTGTTCGATGGCCAGGCGGCTGATCTCAAGCAAAGGTAAGCGCCCCACCGGTTGGTCGACGTGACGGTCGGTGGTGACGGTGTCGAGGCCCTCGCGGGCGTTGTGCGGACGCTGCCAAGCGGGGTCTCCGTCGTAACCCATGGCGACATGACGGCGTCGCTGGAAGTCAGGCCGGAACGGGTACCGGTCAGTCAGGTGATCGCGACCATCTCGGCGCAGGTGCCCATCGCCGACATCTCGGTGCGGGAACCAGAGATGGAGGGGATCATCCGGGGTATCTACGAGGCACGAGAGGTGATCCAGTAGGGTGTTTAAGCTGTTGAATCCCGGCCTGCGGGATATCTTCCGGCTCGGCGCTCGCCGGGAATACGCCTACCGGATGTGGCTCTACCTCGGGGTGCTCCAGGTCTTTCTCCAACTCGTCCTCGTGCGAGCGGTCTGGGAAGCGGTCTACGGGGCCAGACGGTCGGTCGATGGCATCGCGATCGAGACGATGGTCACCTACCTCACGGTCGTCGGCCTCCTCAACTTCATGATCCATCCCGGTATCGCCAACGAGATCCACCGGAGGATCGACCAGGGGCAAGTCGCGGTCGACATGGTGCGGCCGGTCGGCTTCGTGCCGCAGATGATCGCGCTGGAGATGGGAGGCTCCGTCGGACGCTGGCTCCTCCTGATTTTGGTCGTTCCCGGCGTCCATCTCGTCGGGTCGCTCCACTTCCCTTCCCCCGGAGCGGGGCTCGCCTTTCTCCTCTCGATCCTGCTGGCGTTCGCCGTCAGCACGTTGATTTGGCTTTTGGTCGGCCTCTCCGGATTCTGGCTCATCAATATCTCGGGCATGCGAGGGATGGTCTGGATGATCGGCAGCTTCCTGGCGGGTTCGCTGGTTCCCGTGTGGTTCATGCCGGGGCCGCTCCGCGTTCTCACGGAGTGGTTGCCGTTCCAAGCGATCAACTACTTGCCCGCATCGATCTATGTCGAGGAGGCGACCGGGTCAGCGATGTGGCGGGCCCTCGGTCTACAGGTGTTCTGGGTCGCGGCGTTGTGGGTCATCGCTGATCGAGTCTGGAGACGGGCGCAGCGCCGACTCGTGATCCAAGGAGGGTGAGGTGACACTGCTCTCCATCTGTTGGCACAACACCCTGGCGTCGATCCGCGGCGAGATGCAGTACCGCGTCAGCTTCATCATGGCGCTGCTCTTTGGTTTCCTCTTCCAGACCATTGGGTTCATCTTCGTCGCGGTCGTGTTGACCCGATTCGAGACGGTCGGGGGCTGGGGCCTGTGGGAGGTCGGATTGCTCTACGGCATCCGGCTCACGGGGCATGGACTATGGATCATGTCCATGAACCAGCTCTTCCGCTTCGACGAGATCATCCAAGAGGGAGAGTGGGATCGCTTCCTGATCCGCCCGGTCCCGCTGTGGGCACAACTGATGTTCACGCAGTTCCGGATCCCACCCATCGGCGACCTCTTATCCGGGCTGGCCTTGTTGGCGATCGCCCTGTCGCGAGTGCAGATCGATTGGCACCCCGGGCTGATCCTGTTTTTCGTGCTGGCAATCCTGAGCGGCGCGCTCATCGACGGGGCATTCCAGCTGGGCAGTGCGGCATTCACCTTCCGGTTCCTCGAGTCCTTGCCACTCCGGATCGTGTTCGATGATCTGCAGGGGCGATTCGGCAGCTACCCGGTGTCGATCTACGATCGTCCTTGGCGGGCGTTCCTGACATGGATGGTCCCGATGGCGTTCATGGCTTGGATCCCGAGCACGGTGGTGTTGGGGAGAACGGCAGAGCTGCCCTTTCCTGGCTGGGCCGCTTGGCTGTCGCCGCTCGTCGGATGTGGATTGATGACGATCGCGATCTGGTTCTTCGCCCGAGAGTCGCGCCAATACCAGAGCGCCGGGCATTAGCCCCGGTACTGCGCCCCGAACGCGCGTGAGCCGGCCACCGATCGAAACCATGGGCCGAGCAGATTGACCAACTTCGTTAGCCGCCGCTGGGCGTGATCTGGTCGTCGATCCGGGCCACCTCGGGATCCGCCTTGAGGGTGGCGTCCGGGCGGCGGCCCAGCTTGCCCTCGTTGACCAGAGTGGCGAGGACATCGAGGATGATGTGGGCGCCGAGCCCAGAGGTGATGTCGCTGATGTCGTATTGCGGCGCCACCTCGACGAGCTCCATCCCGGCCAGGCCCTCGCGGGTCACCAGGTGTAGCATCCGCAGCGCCTCGCGGGGCGACAGGCCACCGGACATGGGGGTGCCGGTGCCCGGGGCGAAGGCGGGGTCGATCGAGTCAATGTCGAAGGAAAGGAAGACGGCCTTGGCGTCCTTCCATGCCAGTTCGAGGGCCAGCTCGGCGACCCGGTCGACACCCCAGCGATCGACATCGGTCAGGGTGATCACGCTCGCCTGACGTTCCCGAGAGACGCGCACCCCGGAGCGGGAGCTGGTCCAGCCGCCGATCCCGACCTGGACCAGGTTGGTGGCGGGGGCATTGGGGATGTTGGTGGCGTGAAAGAACGGAGTGCCGTGCATCCGCTCGTCCATGTTGTACTCGGAGAGGTCACTGTGCCGATCGAAGTGGATGATGCCGATGTTGCCGTCGACGTAGGGTGATAGGGCCCGGATGTCCGGATAGCCAATCGAATGGTCACCACCGAGGACGACAGGGAAAATGCCCCGTTCGTGGATGTAGGCGACGGCCCGGTCGATCTGGTCGAAGCTCTTCTCGATGTTGGCCGGCATCACGTTGATGTCGCCGCAATCGACCATGTCGAGCGACTCGTGCAGGTCGATGCCCAACTCGACGTTGTAGGTGAAGGCCATCAGTTGCGAGATGCGGCGGAGGGCGTCGGGCCCGAAGCGGGTCCCCGGTCGGTAGGTTGTGCCGGCGTCAAGCGGGGCGCCGACGAACGCCACGTCTTGGTTGGCGAGTTCCCGCATGTCCTCCTGGAACGGCATCCCGACGAAGGTCCAGCCGTTCCCTCGCCCGGCGGCGCGATTGAAAAGGGGAATCTTGCGATCCTGGACGGAGGCGGCCGATTCGAGCCCGAACGCGAGCGCTTGTTCCTGTCTCTCCTTGGACCGCGCGGATGGTAGCTCCGCTTCTCGCTCGACCATCCGCGTGCCGTGCAACTGTTCCCGCCCCAAGCGTGCCGAATCCATCCAAGCCCCTTCAATCGGTGGTGCCCGCCATTGGACGCCGTCCGCGACCAGACGCACGACGGTGATGCGCCCGGTGCGGCGGCGGTCATGATACGACGGCCGGGACGCATGCGGATCAGCTGCAGGACCCCGTGACACCCGCGGACGGGCGTTGCCGCCGATTCAGGACCGGTCCGCCTCAGGCACCGGGGCCCAGCCTCACCACCTCGTCCAACACTGCCGGGTCCTCAAGTGCCGAGGTGTCACCAGGCGGGGTGCCGAGGTAAGCCGCCCGGAGCAAGCGGCGCATGATCTTGCCGTTGCGCGTGCGGGGCAGGTCGGCGACGACGTGGACGGCATCTGGACGCAACGCGGCACCCAGCTGGGCCGCAACCGCCGTCCGGACCCCGGCCGCCAGGGCCGAGTCGTCCACCCCGTTATCCCCGATGGGGCGGGAGCGCACGACGAAGACGATCGCGCACTCCCCCTTGACGGCGTGGGGGACGCCGATCGCCGCGGCCTCCCGTACGCCGGGGTGGGTCACGGCGGCCGACTCCAGCTCGGCCGGCCCGATCCGTTTCCCGGCGATGTTGAGTGTGTCGTCACTGCGGCCCCTCAGGAACCAGCCCTCGTCGGTGATCTCGGCCCAGTCACCGTGGAGCCAGACATCCGGGAAGCGGGACCAATAGGTCGCCAGGTAGCGGTCCGGGTCGGACCAGAAGCCCCGCGTCATCCCCACCCAGGGCTGGCGGACCACGAGTTCCCCGACTTCACCTCGAACCGATCGCCCGGCTCCATCGACCACATCTGCTGCCATGCCGGGCACTGGTCCACTGAATCCACCGGGCACCGGCGGGGCGACGGTCAGGCAACCGACGATGCCGCCGCCCGTCTCGGTCCCGCCGGAGTAGTTGATCACCGGGCATCGCCCGCCGCCGACGCGCTCGGCGTACCACGACCAAGGGGTCGGGTTCCACGTCTCGCCGGTCGATCCGAGCACCCGCAACGACGACAGGTCGTGGCGAGTCACCCACTCGTCGCCGTGGGGCATCAGAGACCGGACCACGGTTGGGGCAAGGCCGAGGACCGTGACGTCGTGACGTTCCACCAGGTCCCAGAGACGGTCCGGTGCAGGAAAGTCCGGGGTGCCCTCATACATGACCACCGTCGCCCCAGTGATCAGTCCGCCGGCGATGAGCCAGGGCCCCATCATCCAGCCCAGGTCGCTCAGCCAGAACAACGTGTCGCCGGGGCCGACATCGAAGCAGAACGCCAGGTCGTGGGCCGCTTTGAGCGGGAACCCGGCGTGGACGTGGACAGCCCCCTTCGGTTTGCCGGTCGTGCCGCTGGTATAGATGACCATGTAGGGATCATTCGCGTCGGTCTCTACCGGCCGGGCCAATTCGGTTCCACCGCTCGTGTCGAGGTCGTCCCACCGGTGGTCACGCCCTTCGACCGTCACCACCTCGTCCCCAGTCCGCCGGACGACGACGCAGCGCTCGACCTCCGGTGCCAGGGCGAGTGCGGCGTCGGCCACGGCTTTCATTGGCACTGTCGCACCCCTCCGGCGGGCACCATCGGCGGTGATGAGGGTCGTCGCCCCGGCATCGCGGAGCCTCCCCGCGACCGCCTCCGGCCCATAGCCTGAGAACATCGGCACGATGACCGCCCCGAGCCAGCCACAGGCGAGGGTCGCAACGGCCGCTTCCGGGATCATCGGCAAGAAGATCCCGACCCGGTCGCCGCGGCGCACGCCTACCCGGGCCAGCCCAGCGGCGCACCGAGAGACCGCGGCCGCGAGTTCCCGGGTCGTCAACCGCCGTGACGCGCCGTCGTCTCCCTCCCAGACGATCGCCACCCGGTCCGGCTGCTGGGCGGCCGGACGCACGACGGCGTCGGTTAGGTACGAATACCCCGCGCCGGGGAAGAACTCGGCCCAGGGTAGACCCTGGCTGAGGTCCAACGGCCGCTCGGGGGGACGGTGGAAGCCGATGTCGAGGAAGCGGACGACGGCGTCCCAATACCACCCTGGGTCGACCTCGGCCCGTGCCTGGAGCGCGTCGACTCCGTCCAGACCCAATGAGGCGACAAAGGCGAGCAGGCGGCTGCGCTCCCGCTCGGCCGGCCCGGGCTGCCACGACGGCGTCGTCGAGACCGTGCCGTCTGTCGTCCGCTCGCCCATGTGTCAGGACTCCCGTCTCGCCCCGTGACCCGGGGATCACTCACCGGTGCCACGCCATTGTTGGCGCCGCGGGAACGATGGTCAAGCGGTGCGGATGACCACCGCCCATATGGCACACTGGCGCTGTGAGGCGGTGCGACGGGACCGGCGAGGTGGCCCGGCACACCAGCCGCGAGGTGAATCGATGGTGCGCTGGCCCTTCCGGCGAGGTAAGACGGACGCCGCCGCCCGCCCGGGGGACACCGTCGTGGCCGAGGGTGCCCGGACGGCGCGGCACGACGGCAGCCTGCCTCGGCCACGCCCCTCCGCCTCCGCACCCCCGGGATCGGGGTCAGACGCGAGGCGCCAACGGCGGATCGACGAACTGGTCCGTCGCCGGGAGGGCCTCCGCTTCGATGTCGAACAGGGCGAACTGGCCCGGCAGCCCGACAACCCCTGGTCCGAACGCGTCGCCCTCCTCAACGAGACGCTGGCGACCGTCGCCGCCGACCGGGCGGCGCTGGACCGGGCGCCCCGCGCGCCGGGTTGGCCAGTGCCACCCCTCCCGATCGAGGGGATCACAATCACTGGAGGTGATCTTGCCACCGTGGAGTTCACGGTGGCGGGCGAGCGGTTCTCGTTTGCCGAAGCACCAGATTGGGACCAGCGCGGTGGACCCGTCGTCCGTGGCGACCTCCGGCCGGTTTCCGGCTCCGTCGAGGCGGTCGTCAGGTCACTAGAAGGCGTCCCGGCCGAGGAAAGAGAGGCTCTCCTAACCCACCTCGACGGGTTCCTCACCTTTGCCAGCGACCTCCGGAATCGCTCCCTCGCTGGAGAGCGGGTGCCGGACAGGGTATCCCTGACCGACCTGGCCGCGCCGTGCCCGGAGTGCGGCGGCTGGCGGGACTGGTTAGGGAAGTGTCCTCGCTGCTCCGGTCGCGACGAGGCGCGTCGACTCCTGCGTCAGGAGGAGGAGCGGGTCATGGCCGAGAGAGACGCGGAGATGGAGATCCGGCACCGGCTGACCGAGCGTCTGCCGCTGGCCCGCCGTCGCCTGGCCGATGTCGAGGCCGAGTTGCGGTCGGTGGCTCCGGACGCGTCCTGACGCGTCCCGGACCCCCAGGGGAGGGAGAACCGCATGGCGATCGATCGTGTCCTGGCCGGGAACGAGGCAGTCGGCGTCGTGCTGACCGTTCTCATCCTGGCGACCGCGAGGGTCAACCTTCCCTTCTTGCGAGACGTCTTCCGGGACGCCGAAGCCGCCTGGCGCGGCCTGGCCCGACTCGCCACGCTGCTGCTCGGTCTGACCCTCGCGTGGGTCAGCCTCTTCGACCACTGGCGGCAACTGCTGGACGAACCGATGCGCCGACTTGGCCAGTTTCCCGCCGAGCGGGTCATCCTCGACCCGACCACCGCCTGGGTCCGCTCCGTCAGCTTGGTCCTCCTGACCTCGCTGGTCCTCCTGCTCGCGCCGCTGGTGGCTCGACACGTTGGGGGGTATCCGGTCCAAGTGGCGGGGACCATCGGTTGCCTGCTGATGTGCCTGCCGCTCTACACATTGCGCGTCCGCTTCGATCTAGGCCTGGCCCTGGGCTTCGACGCCGACCCCGCTAACCCGATCGACCTCGCGGGTTATGCGTTTTACCTCTTGGTCACCTGGGCGTTGCTATCCGGCACGCTGCTCCTGCTGCTGGCGGGAATCACCTTCCTGGTCGCGCTTCCAGTCACGCTGCTGCTCGACCTGACGGGCCGCCGCCACCCTCGGATCACCCACGAGGCGGACTCGTTCTTCGGCTCGCTCGCTGACCGGGCCGCCCGGCGGGACGAAACGGACAGAGTCAGGTCCGGCGCTGGACGACAGGCGCCCCGGGCCTGAGGTCAGGCCCGGGGTGCCCTCCCAGTCCGTTCGCTGGCTCCGGAGTAGCGCCTATGGCGACATCCGGATCGAAGCGGCGCTCATCACGGCTCGGAACGTCTTGATGAAGGTCAAGCCGTCGTTGGCGTCGAACGACACCGTCCGGTCGGCGACCCGGGTGATCCCCGAAAGCTTCGCCCCGGCGTCGGCCCGAGATTGGTGATCGAAGTCCAGCTCGACGGTCGTGCCCGGTGGCAGCGTCCAGGGGGCCAGGCCGCCCGCCCGCTCGACTGCGACGCGGGCTCCCTCGCGGATCCGCCGTTGGGCTATCTGCGGGTGAAGGTTGAGGGCGGCGAACGTGGAATACCCTTCCTTCACCGGCACACCGACGACCCTGTCGCCCAGCATCGATTGCACCTGTGAGACGGCGACGGCGTCGCCGGTGACCAGGGCGACCGGCACGCCGAAATAACCGGCGACGGCGGCATTGATCCCGAACTCCCCGGTCGAGACGCCGTCGAACCGGACATCGTTCAGCCAACCGGTCCAGGTGTGCGCGAGGGGCGCGGCGGTCGTCCCGGCCTTGGCGTGGTAGCCGGTGTAGAACAGGGCTCCGACATCCGCCAACTCCACACCCTGGGCCATCCCGAGCGGCTTGTCGGACCCGCTCACGAAGCGGCAGTTTGGATGCAATTCCTCGGGAATCAGGTTGCGCATCCCGTCATGGCTGTCGTTGACGATAACCTCCTCGGCGCCGCCTTCGAGCGCTCCGTCGATCGCGGCGTTGACTTCCCGGGTCATCCGGAGGCGAGCCCGCTCGTACTCGACCGTCGAGGTCGGTCCCGATCCCCCGCCGACCTCGGGCGGCATCACCTGGACCCAGGAGACCACGCCGCAGGTCCCCTCCATGTCGGCCGAGATCACCACGCGCATGCTTGTTCCCCCGCTGACGACCCGGGCGTCATTCCGCCCCGGGCGAGTCTATCAACCATGAGAAACGTCTGGGACACTTTGGATCGACAATGGCAAACGCCAGCCGGGATGGCTCCCTGGCTGGCGTGACCCTGATCGTCTAGCTCGACGGCCGCGAACCCATCGCGGCTCGTCTCGGCGGTGCCTAGGTCGCGTTCCGGCGACGGCGACGCTCGGCCTTACGGCGCTTGGCGCGGCTCTCTTCTTGGACGCTGATGAAGCGGAGACCGCGCCGGTGCTCCCGGATGATCCCGGAGCGCTCGATACCCTTGGTGAACCGCCGCAGCAACTGGTCGAAACCCTCGGACTCCCGCAACTCTACCCGCATCTGTCCTCCTCACCATTTCCGGACACCCGGCACGCCGGGGCGCTCACGAACACGACACGCCCACCGGCGGCACGCCGGTCTTGCTTCCGGCAGTATACGATACCCTCGGTCGGGTGCCTACTGTCCAAGATGAGCGCGCCCGTTCGCACCCAGAGGCTCCCTTGCTCGGTCCCGCTGACCACATTGGGCCCAGCGCCTTGTGCGATGCCTGTCATCGTCCATCATCCGTCTGCCGGCTTCTCACTCCCGAAAGGCTCTCCGTGGACCACACCGTAAACGCAGTTGCCGTCACCCCCGGCGTCGCCCACAGCCTCCACCTGTACCGCGCGCCGCTGCCCGACCTCGGCCCAGGCGATGTGCTCGTGCGACCACGACAGGTCGGGGTCTGCGGCACCGACCGGGAGATCATCGAGGCTGGGTTTGGGGCGGCCCCTACCGGGGAGCCGAGCCTGGTCCTCGGCCACGAGGTCTTGGGTGAGGTCGAGGCGGTCGGTGCGGCCGTCTCCGCGCTCCGCCCCGGCGACCTGGTCTCGGCGACGGTCCGGCGACCAGACGGCTGTCCGGCCTGCCGGGCCGGACAGCCGGACATGTGCCAATGGCTGAAATACGA
>CADCWH010000087.1 GCA_902806395.1 uncultured Thermomicrobiales bacterium
CACGACGCGGCGATCAATCCGGGAAACTCGGGCGGACCGCTCGTCAACCTGGCCGGAGAGGTGGTCGGAGTCAACACCCTCGGAGTGCCGGGGACCGACGACGGGCAACTGGCCCAGGGACTCTTCTTCGCCGTACCATCGAACCACGTCGAGAGAACCGTCTCGAGCCTGATACGGGACGGGCGGGTCGTCTATCCATTCCTGGGGGTGGGCTACGTCGCCGTCGATGGCCGGGTCGCGGCGGAAGCCGACCTGGCGGTGACGCGGGGCGTGCTGGTGACGAGGGTCATCCCGGGGGGGCCGGCCGAGATGGCGGGTCTGCGAGAGGGAGACGTGATCCTGACGATCGGGGATCAGACGCTCGGTGGCCAGACCACGTTCATCGAGGCTCTCGAAACGCACGAACCCGGGGACGAAGTCGGGTTGACCGTGCGGCGGGGCGACCGGACGTTCCAGACTGAGGTCGACCTCATCGAACGACCTCGAGACGCCTAGCCGGCGCTCCTGGCAGCGCCCGGCATGCCGAAGGGGGCGTCCATCTGGACGCCCCCTCCCGCCTCGGGTGACCGGTCGGTGCTTCGCGAAGACTAGTCGATCGCGAAGACCGCACGGACCTGAACGACGACCTCTCCGGTGCCGGCCTGGATGGGGACCGGCGACCCGGCTCGCTGGCTCATGTCGGCGCCACCGCCGCCCTGGAACGGCATCGGCGGCTGATTGACCGACGACGTCTCCTCGAGCACCACTACCTCGCCCAGCTCGACGCCGGCCGCCGCGGCCAGTTCCTCGGCCTTGACGCGGGCGTCTTCAACCGCGGCGCGGCGGGCCTGGCTGGCCGCTTCGGTCGGGTCAGAATTGGCGAAGCTGATGCCATAGATCGAGTTCGCGCCGGCGCCGACCACGGTCTCCAGTAGCGCGCCGAGCCCCTCGATATCGCGGATGGTCAATTGGACCTGGTTGGAGACCAGGTAGCCCAGGATAGCGACCGCGATGCCGTTCTCATCGTAATTCTGCAGCACGCTGACCGAATAGTTGACGGTCTGTATATCGTCTTCGTCTACGCCGGCCTCGGACGCGGCCTCGATGATGGCGGTCATCATCGCGGTAGCCTCGGCCTGCGCCTCGGCAAGGCTGGCCTGTCGAGTGTCAACCCCGACGGTGACCGTGGCCATGTCCGGAGAGACGACGACCCGACCCTCGCCGTAGACGGCGATCGACCGATTCACCTCCGCTCCAGCCACCGGCGTGCCGGCCTGGGATGCCGCCGCTCGACCGACCGGCCTAGCGGCCATGGCGGCAGCACCGATGATCACCAGGCAGACCAGCGCGATCACGCCGCCCTGCAGACTCGTCCGAACTCGGGGGACCCATCCTGACGCGCTCATCTCGCCTCACTCCTGCTCACTCCTGGCCCGGCCCACGTCGACCGGTGCTATTGGTGAGACGACTGGCCGGTCGGTTTGGTTCCGTCTCCGCACCGGGTGGCGCCTGGGGCACGTCGAGGTGTCGCCTGGGGAGGGCCTAACGGGAACTGGGCTCGAGGCGGACGGGTGGTCCGTCAGAACACGGTCACTCTGGGGCGGCGTCCGCGAGTTCGGCGGCCCTGGCGAGCAAGGTCGCCCGTTCGCGGACATTGCTGGTCATCTCCGCCGCCCGGCGGAATTCGGCCCGCGCCTCATGCCGGCGGCCGAGTGCATCGAGGAAATCGCCCCGGACCGCCGGCAAGAGGTGATAGCCTGCAAGGGCCGCGCTGATCTCCGGCACCTCGACGATCGCCAGCCCCGCCGCCGGACCATAGGCCCGGCCCACGGCCACCGCGCGATTCAGTTCGACGACCGGAGAGGGGGACACGTTCGCCAGCTCGTCGTAGAGGGCCGCGATCGCGCGCCAGTCGGTGTCCCCGGCGGTGGCGGCCAAGGCATGACAGGCGGCGATCTTGGCTTGGAGGCCGTACGGCCCCATCGCGCTGCCGAGGGCCTCGGCCCGGGCGAGGGCCGCCAGACCTCGACCGATGAGCAGGCGGTCCCAACGGGAGCGGTCCTGGTCCATCAACAGGACCGGGTTCCCCGCCCGGTCGACACGAGCTCGGGAACGGGACGCCTGGATTTCCATCAATGCGACCAGCCCATGGACCTCCGGCTCGGCTGGGGCCAGGCCGGCGAGGATTCGGCCGAGCCGGAGGGCGTTCTCGCTGATCGCCGGGCGCATGAGGTCATCGCCGGCGGTGGCGAAATAGCCCTCATTGAAGATGAGATAGATGACGCCGAGGACGGCGGCGAGCCTTGCCGCGCGGTCGGCTGCCGCGGGGACCTCGAACGGGACCTTGGCCGCCCGCAAGGTGCGTTTGGCGCGGACGATGCGCTGGGCCACCGTCGCTTCGGACACCAAGAACGCCCGAGCGATCTCACCGGTGGTCAATCCCCCGAGCAGCCTCAGGGTCAGTGCCACCTGGGACTCGGTGGACAGGACCGGGTGACAGGCGATGAATATCAACCGGAGCAGTTCATCGCCAATCTCGTCCTCGTCTTGCCAGGTATCGTCTGGGGCCGCGTCGAGGTCCCCGGCGATCTGCATCTGGAGGCCCAACTCATCACGCTTTGCTTTGAACGTCTGGCCCCGGCGGAGGAGATCGAGCGCGCGGCGCTTCGCGGTGAGCATCAACCAGGCGGCCGGATTGGGCGGCACACCCGTCTCCGGCCATCGCTCCAGGGCGACGAGCAACGTGTCGGCGGCGATGTCCTCGGCCAGCCCGACATCGCCGGTCATCCGGGTGATCCGGGCGATCAGCCTGGCGGACTCTATCCGCCAGACCGCCTCGATCGCTCGGTCCGTCTCGCGACGTGTCACCGAACCGGCCCCCCGGCCACGTCGGAACGAGTCCCCACCAGTCCCTACGACGACTGCCGGGCGGCGACCGTGGACCGGAGTCGCTCCTCTTGGTCCCGGAGCTCCGGTGTCAACGCCTCGCCGAAGTCGTCCGTCTCGAAGACCGGACGGATCTCGATCACCGAATCGCCGGTCATCGGTGCGGGACAGCGCTTGACCCACTCGATGGCCTCGTCCATGGACGCGACCTGCCAGAGCCAGAATCCGGCGATCAACTCCTTGGTCTCAGCGAAGGGACCGTCGACCACGGACCGGGAGTCACCCGAGATGTGGACTCTGGCCCCCTTGGAACTCGGCTGGAGCCCCTCACCGGCGAGCATGATCCCCGCCCGCACGAGTTCCTCGTTGAAGGCCCCCATCTCGGTGAGCAGGTCCTCGCCGGGCATCACCCCTGCCTCGGAATCCGCGTTCGCCTTCACGATCACCATCACGCGCATCGTCTCGTCTCCTGCTCACGGCGGGACCGGATTCGGTTACCTGACCGCTCGGCTACCCGCCCCTATCTCTGTGACGAATGACGGGGACCAAAATCGACGCCCTCAGGCGGCACGCTGGCCGGTCCCGCCGGGGTTATGCCAACGCTCCCGCCGAGGACACGACCGACGATCCCAACTCGCGCTCGCGCGCCTCTAGGGAGAAGGCGTCGCCGAAGTCCTCAGCCTCGTAGACGGGGCGCACATCGACGACGTGCTCGCCCTCGTCCGGAAAGGGGCAACGCTTGACCCATTCGATCGCCTCGTCCATTGACGCGACCTGCCAGAGCCAGAATCCGGCGATCAATTCCTTCGACTCCGTGAAGGGCCCGTCGGTGACGGTTCGCTGGTCGCCGGCGAAGGTGACCCTGGCTCCCTCGGAGCTGGGTCGGATGCCCTCGCCCCCGAGCAAGATGCCGGCCCGCTCCAACTCCTCGTTATAGATGCCCATCCGGGCTATTACGGCCGCACTAGGCAGGTGGCCCGCCTCACTCTCGTGACTCGACTTCATGGTCACCAGCACGCGCATCTGTCCACTCCTCCCGGGAATCGGGGTGGCACTCGGTCATCCGACCAAGTCGTTCACCGTCCCCTATATCCAAGACGAACGGCTCGGGCGAGAATCGACACGCGGGCCGTTTCCGAACGTCGACTATGTCTGCGTCACGGTCTCGATCAAGTAGAACTCGTTGTCGTCGATGTCGTAGAACCAAGTCGCCTTATCACCCCAGGGCATCCTCTCCACCGGCCCCTTGAAGCGCACGCCGCGCTCGCTCCACGTTGCGTAGTCGCCCTCGATATCGGTGGTCACGATCGAGATCCCGGTGTTCTTGCTCGGGGCGACGCCCCCCTCGAACCACCGGATGTCGACCAACGCAAGTTCGGTCTTTCCCCCGGGCGGCACCACGGTCACCCACCGCATGTCCCCGGAGATCGGCGAATCCGCAGCCTTCTCCCAACCCAGCTTTTCGACGTAGAAGCCGAGGGATGCGTCTTGGTCAGCCACGGCCGCCGAGGCGGAATGAATGTGCATCGGCATGGTCGTGTCCTCCGACATGTCAGTCGGACCACCACCGCCCGAGACCCCTCAGTCGGTGCAGCCTGTCGTCCGAGGCGTGTCGGCACGAGGGTACCAACCGAACGTACGCCCCGCAAGGTTCCTCGTACTCGATCGACAGGGCCCCATGGGACATCATATCGGTGGTGGAAGGGTGGGGGGGTCAACGAGATTACCCGGCCAGTCGGCGCCGCGATGCCGCTCGGGCCCGCTCGGCCTCGCGCTCTCGGTCGCGCGGCGGCGCGGCCGTCTCCAGAGCGGCCAGTAATCGCCCGACGGTCGCCGTGACCTCGTCGACCGCCATGCCGAAGGCCGCCTCATTGACTCGGGAGGGGACGCGGTACCCGCTCACTTTTCGCACGAATTGAAGGGCAGCGGCCCTGACTTCGTCGTCGGTGGTGGGGGGGTCGATGTTGAAGAGCGTCTTGATGTTACGGCACATCGTTCGTCCTTTCCGGGGTCATCCCCACGTCACCGATCGGGCGTAGCGTGTCGTGTCGCGCGTTCCCAGCGGCCGATCATGCCCAACAACCCGAGCATGGCCGCCAGGATGAGGCCGAGGGCGACCTGGGTAAACCGCACCAGGTTCCGGTCCCCATCTGCCGAGTTCGAGTCGTCCCCGCGTTCCGAGGGTGGAGCAGCGACCATTATGGTGGGTGTGCCTTGACCAGGGGCGTTGGATGGCTCAGGGGTGCCGCTGGGCCCCACAGGCGTTGTTGGCCCGTCCCGGGCCGCCGGCGGCACCGGTGTCCCCAGATTAGCTGGGGCGGGCGCTGCCTGGCTCAGTGCGGTGTCTCCCGCGTCGGGTGGGGTGGGGTCTTCACCCTGGGCCGTCGAGACTGATTCTTGGACGACGGCGCGGTCGAGGGGCGCGTCATTCTCGCGCTCGACGGCGGCATCATTCGCAGCGGCACCGGTGGCCGATTCGTCGGCAATCATGGCATCTGTGGTCCCTGG
>CADCWH010000088.1 GCA_902806395.1 uncultured Thermomicrobiales bacterium
ATATGTGGAGATCCTGAAACACCGTGGTACTCCGAGCGATCCAAGCTGCCGGAGGACGCCACCCAGGCATCCCGGCCAGCCCACGAACGGGTCATCCTAGCAGCGCGCAGCCAGAAGTCGGCGGACGGCAGTCGGCATCCCGTAGCCGTCCCCGTGGTGGACGGAGCCGCATCCCGGCCAGGGTGGCCAGTGTCCCGGGAGATCGCACCGGACGAGACCAGGAGGGACACGCCGCCGCACCCGCCGGTCCGCCCGTCGGGGTCAGGGACCAGCGGGGCATTCGTGCTCTCGTCGAGGCAGACGTGAGACTGGTACGGGGACCGAACAGGCACCGGGATGCGTAGGTGGGGCGGGGACGGAGTGTCGAACCGAGCAGCGGTGGCTTGGATGATTTTGGTCCAGGTTGGGTGGTCTCTACGCGGCGTTTGCCGTTGGCATTTTCTCCGGTTTAGGCCCCCAAGTAGGGTCTGCTATGATAGGTGGATACTCCACGGCACCCCCGGGACTCGACAGTGACCAGTCGCAGTTCGTCTCGATCGGCGGCGATATGGTATGGAGAGGACAGGATCGGCGGGTCCCAGTTTCTGCCAGTTGCTGGAGCGGTACCGCCTTACCGCCGGGCTAACGCCTGAGGGCCTGGCCGAGCGAGTCGGGCTGCCCGACCACCGCGTGATCGATCTGGAGCGTGGCGTCCGCACGGGGGTCTGCCCCGACACGCTCGAATCGCTGGCCGTTGCCCTCGACCTGAAGTGCGCGGACCGGGATGCGTTTGAGGCCGCGGTCAACCGCATACCGGCCGTGCCCCGGGGCTCATCGCGTTCCGGACGGCTGCCGGTACCGCCCACGACACTGGTTGGCCGAGCAAGGGAAATTATGGCGGTCCGGGAGCTGCTGGGCCGGGACGATTTGCGGTTGGTGACGTTGACGGGGCCCGGTGGCGTGGGAAAGTCCCGGCTCGCCCTGCGAGTGGCCGAAGTGATGGCCACCGAGTTCACCGACGGGACGTGGTTCGTCGACCTCGCGCCATTGGGCGACGCGGCTCTCGTGCCGGCGGCGATCGCCCAGGCCGCCGGGATGCGCGAGACGGGAACGAGGAGCCGGCCCCTCTCCGACCGGCTGACGACGTTTTTCCAGAAACGACACGGGCTCCTCATCTTGGACAACTTTGAGCAGGTGACGGCGGCGGCGGTCCCCGTGCTGGCATTGATCTCGTCGTGTCCGCGCCTGCGCGTCCTCGTCACCAGCCGCGTCCCACTGCACGTCTCTGGGGAGCAACGGTTCCCGGTGCCGCCGCTCGGACTCGGGATGCCGGCGGCCAGCCACCCAGACGCCCCGGATGATCTGGCCGGCCTGGACGGCCTGGGTGCGGCGGTGCCCGCGGCCGCCGCGTCAGACGCGATGCGCCTCTTCGTGGCGCGTGCCCGGGCAGTCGAGCCGGGATTTGCGCTCACCGGGGCGAACCAGGCGGATGTCGACTCGATCTGCCGGCGCCTCGATGGTCTGCCGCTCGCGATCGAACTGGCGGCGGCGCGGATCGGCCACCTCTCCCCGGCTGCCCTGCTGACTCGCCTCGATGATCGCCTGGCGCTGCTCATTGGCGGGGTCTTGGATCAGCCATCCCGCCTGAGATCGATGCGCGATGCCGTGGCATGGTCTTACGATTTGCTGCCGCCCGCCGAACAGGACTTGTTCCGATGCCTCTCGGTGTTCGTCAGTGGTTTCACACCCGACGCGGCTACGACAGTGTGCGGGAGCAGAGCGGCCACGACCGGGGCACATCGGCCGGGAGACTACCTAGTGGGGACGTTGGACCTTCCGGGATCCACCGATGTGGGGGTGGATCATGGGGGATTCTCCGGTCCACACGCGGTCCTCGACGGGATCGCCTCGCTGGTTGACAAGAGCCTGCTTCGGCTCGAGGCCCCGTCGGTCGGGGAGCCGCGATTCGGGATACTGGAGACTATCCGGGAGTTCGGACTCGAGCGGCTCGGCGCGAGCGGTGAAGCGGAGGCCACGCGGGCGCGCCATGCGGCCTGGTGCCTGACTCTCGTCGAAATGGCGGAAGCGCGTCGCCTCGGACGCGTCGCACCGAACGCCGGCGGCCCACTCGGTCTTGAACGGGACAACCTGAGATCGGCCCTGCTCTGGCTGCGGGAGCGGGGCCAAGTGACGAACGGCTTGCGCCTCGCCGGTAGCCTGTGGCCATTCTGGCTCGAGAACAGCGAGATTACCGAGGGCAGGCAGCATCTAGCGGCGCTCTTGGCCATGCCGAACCAGGCCACGGACACCGTGATTCGCGCCAATGCGATGAGCGTGGCGGGCGCCCTTGCTCAGGCCCAGGGAGACCATGACCACGCCGTGGCCCTGAGTCAGGCGGCACTCGCAGCATTCCGGGAGTTGGGAGAGTCGCGCGGGGCGGCCGTCGCGCTGACCACCCTCGGCCTCGATGCGATGGTCAACGGCGATTGCGACTCGGCCGACACGTTTCTCGGGGAGAGTCTGGCCCACTTCCGGGCGATGGGGGACCCACGGGCGGGCGCCTGGGCCCTGCGCCACCTGTCCAGCGTCGCCTATCGTCGCGGCGACATGGCCCGGGCCGCGGCACTCGCGGAAGAGGGGCTCACCATCGCCCGGACGACGGCGAACGGCCTGGATGTCGCTCGGCTGTCGTTGAACCTCAGTGCCGCCGCGGTGACGGGCGGCGACCTCGATCGGGCAGCGGCGTTAGGAGCAGAGGCCCTCGGCCTGTTTCGCGGGGCCGGGGACCGGTGGGGCGTGGCCGACGCCTCCGAACGGCTCGGACACGTGGCACTCGAACGCGGCGACTTGGCGGAGGCCGCGGCGCACCTCGACGCCAGCCTGGCGTTGTTCCGGGACATCGGCGATCCCGAGGGAACGGTCGTCGTGCTGATCCGCCTGGGCTGGCTCGAACGCGCTCGAGGTGCGGAGCCAGTGGCCGCACGTCGCTTTGCGGAGGGGGTAGCGGTCGCCCGAGAGCGACGTAACCCGTCGTGCGTCGCGTCCGGGTTGCTCGGGATTGGCGTCCTGGCGCTGGACCGGAGCGATCATGGCGCAGCCTCCAAAGCTTGGGCCGAGTGCCTTCAGCTGGCACGGGGTGTCGGAGATCACCTGACCATGACGATGGCATTAGAATGGTCCTCCCATATCGCTCCTGTCCAGCACGCAGCGACCGGGGCAGGTCTGCTCGGCGCGGCGGCCCGATCGTGGGAGACGCTCGGCGTTCCGCCGCAGGCGTCGCTCGTGGCCGAGCGCGATCGCCTCGTCGCCGGGTTGCGGTCTCGGCTCGGTGATTCGGGGTTCGACGTCGCCTTCGCCGCCGGCGGGGAATGGTCGCTTGACGCCGCGATCGCGAGGGCCGAGGGCCTCTTTGCCATCCTCGATGCGGAAGGTCAGCCGGGGACGATCGCGGGGAGGCCGTCGTCTCCCGGTGCCGTCCCGACCGGCCCAGTGGCGCAACGGATGTCAGAGCTGCTAGGGATCCCGGAGTTGACCCAGCGCGAACGCGACGTCCTCCGGTTGGTCAGCCAGGGCCGATCGAATCAGGAGATCGCCGCCGCGCTCTTCATCAGCACCCGCACCGTGGCCAACCACGTCTCTAGTATCCTCGCCAAACTCGGCGTCGAGAACCGGACCGCGGCGGTCGCCCACGCTCTGGGAATCGGTCGCATCTGATCCGTGCCGTGCTGGGTTCTGCCTCGTGATCCATTCATGATCCTCCGACCGCACTCGACCGCGTCGTTCGATCGACGGGCGTTGGCCTCGATCGGCGAACCACGGGGCATGGCGCTGAACGGGGATCCCTGCGACAGCTGGACGTTTGGCCCCAAATCGAGTGACGACTCCCGTAGACGTGACTATGCGAAGGGATGTCGCCGAGGACGGGTCGATCCTGATCGTGACCGACTGCACCGGTGATGCGCTGTGTCTCATAAGTTCGCCGCCCGTGATCGAACGGATGGGGCCCGTGCTCCTTGGTCGGTCGCAAGACCTAGAGCAGGGAGCCATTCACGACATAGGCCGGGCCGCGGACCGTGTCACGGATGATGTCTCCCATCGACACGCGGGCGAGGACGGCGGCGAGGATCACCGCGAGCGCGACGGCGGGCCCCACCCAGTCGGGAACGTCAAACGACGCGTTCGGCGGGAAGACCAACCCCCACGCCACCATCGCCAGCGCCGGGGCGCAGGTGCCCACGACCGCGGCGACCTGTCCGTCTAGAGTCGTGCAGCCCCCGTATCCAGCCGCGGCCAGGGCGGAGAGGTCGGGGCCGAACCCGAAGCCCGGGTTGACGGTCCGCCCGCCATCGATCGCCAGCACCTCCCAACGAGCCACGCACGGCGAAGGCATTGCCTGCCTGGCGTCACTTCGGTCACGTACCGATGGGCAGGCCCCATCGCTTCGAGAGAACGCCGTCGCGGACCTCGCGAACGCAGAGCCCGGCGTGGCAGCCTTGGGCTGGGCAGGTCTGGTTGCAGAAGTGCGCCCGGCCGCAGGGGAAACAGAGCGTGACACGGCAGTTGCCACACCAGCCATGGGGGTCGGTCAAATGGACGCCGCAAGAGGCGCATCCCACGGGTTGAGCGGGAGCGTCGTCGCGATCGGTGGGTATGGTGATGGTCAGTACTGACACGAAGGTCCCTCGTCTGGACGGGGCGAGGTCGTCGGAGCGGGCTACGGAGTGATCGGCGACGGAGCG
>CADCWH010000089.1 GCA_902806395.1 uncultured Thermomicrobiales bacterium
AGATCGCATCACACCCCATCTGTGGCGGGCGGGGGTCAGTCGCGCCACCAGCGTGGCCAGCCACCCACGACCGCGCGAGGACGAGGGACGCATGGAGCCGAGACCACCGCGTGCCCCACGGGACACGTCCCAGCAGCCAACCGTCCCCTTCCCCACCTCGCCCCCGCCAGCCCCCGGCAACTACGGTTCCGAGGCGGCGCCCGACGAGCAGGGTGACCCGTACGGTCGACCACTCTACGGCCCCGTGGCCCGGGTCCCCCCTGGGGGGGACCCGATCAATCTGCGTCCCGCCCCGGTGGAGTCCCCTACGCTGCTGCCCAGCGGCGGGTCTCGTTCCGCCCTCCTGATCGGCGGCGCGGCGGCCCTCCTCCTGGTCCTCGGCCTCATCGCCGTGGCCGTCATCGTCGCCTGGCCCGACGACGGCGGACAGGAGTTGTCAGCCGGGGCTATCCCGACCCAGACCCGGGCGGCCGAACTGGCCCGCGTCGCCCAACTGGAGACGGCCGTGGCCGGGATGCCGGCCACGCCCTCCGAAGCCCCCACCAACGCCCCGGTCGAGGCCTCGATCCTCGATACCCCGACCCCGGCCCCCGTGACGGCCACCGCGGAACCGACCACCGCCCCGACGCGGGCCCCGGAACCGACCGAGCCCCCGGACACCGCGTCCGACGACGCCGGGGTGGCGGCGGGCGGCCTGCCCCCGGAGACGGTGCCGACCGACCTCTTGCCGACCGACGCCACCGCGCCCGAGGGGTTCGTCCTCTCCGACGAGTCGGCGGCCACCTCGATCGACGACGTGGCCCAGTCGTTCACCGACCCCGTCGCCACCGCCGGGTTCCTCGAAGGGTGGGGCTGGCAGGGCAACGCCACCCGCACCTACGTGCTGGCCGATGGCGCGATCGCCCCCGACTCGGGACTGACGTTCCTCTATGTCAGCGTTCACCAGTTCGGCTCGCCCGAGGCGGCCGCTGAGGCCTTGACCTACTATTCCGACGAGCTGGTCCAGGGTGGGTTCACCGACTCGGACGTCACCGCGATCGGCGAGACGACCCGGGGTCTGATCCAGGCGACCGAGGAAGGCGTCGAGAACGGTGCCCTCTACGTGCAGCAGGGAGCGTTCCTACTTCGCGTCGGCACCAGCGGTGGCGCGGGGCAATCACTCGCTGCCGCCGCCGAGGTCGTCGAGTCGATCCTCACCACCATTACCGCCACGTCGGGATCACTCGACGTTTAGGGGTCCATGGCGAGAACGAGAGCGATGGCTCCATGCCCGTCCGGCCAATCGTGACCATACCCTGACCTAACTCCGACCTACCTCATCCCAGTGACACGGTGACGAGTTGGACCATGACTGATGCCGACCCTCGCCTGGACCGCGGCGGGGCAGGAGCCGACGATGGGACCGCCCGCATGTCGGGTGGCTCGGCCAGGAGGCCAACGCGTGTTCGACCGTGACAACCTCACCGGGCTGTTCTTGCTCGGCATCTGCGGCATCGGTGCCGCCGTCCTCATCGGAGCCATCTCGCGCGGCGAACGGCTGGTCTGGACCGGTCCGTCGTGGCTAGCGATCGTGCTGACCGTGTTGTTCTTTGGCGCCATCATCTTTGGCATGGTGACCAATTTCCGGAGACGCGGCGAAGGGGACGGCGGCGGTCGGGCGTGGCCGGACCCCAATACCGGACGGCGAGGCCGTCCGGGGGGGTGGCGCCGCTGGTTCCGTCGCGACAGGGCATCATGACGCTGCGCTCGTCGGCCGCGCGGGTGACCCAAGCTTGACATTTCGTTTTGAACACTGTTCGGGGTCCCTATGGACAGTCGGCATCACTCGTGCTATTCTGGATGGAGAATTTGCTGAACGGTGTTAGGCGTCTTCTGCGAAGCGACGCCGGGGGAAGGCATCTCGTCCACCCTCCGCCCGTCACGAAGGGATGCATCGCCACATGGCAGTCAGGCGACGAGTGAACGGCGCCGTTCATGATGCGGACGACGTCGTAGTGGGCGAAGACACCGAGCGAGGGGTCGAAGGCGACGACGGCGCACAGCCGCTGACCGCCGCGGCACTCCGCCGGGAGCGGATGCGCGACGAGATCCGCGAGTCGATCCTGGTCGCTACCCGGGACATCGTGCAGCGCGAGGGGATCGACGGCTTCTCGCTCCGTGGTGTCGCCCGGGCGGTGGGCTACTCCCCAGCCGCGATCTACGAGTACTTCACATCGAAGGACGAACTGCTCGATTGTCTCTACTTCGCGGGCAACGGTGGCCTGGCGGACCAGATGATGCGCGTGCTGCGGGAGGCCCCGGTCGATCAGTCGGTGGCCGAGACGGTGAAGGATCTCGGTCGCACCTACCGGCGCCACGCGCTGTCCCAACCAGAGCTGTATCGCTTCATCTTTGGCCACGTCCACGACTCGACCCCCCACCATGGCAAGACCTGGCGGATGCCGAAGTCGGAGGACGAGGCGGAACCGGGCGACGCCTTTGCCCTGCTGGTGGAGACGGTCGGACGGGGCATCGAGCGGGGCGAGTTCGTGCCGATGCCCCCCATCGCCCTGGCGGTGGCGGCCTGGGCACTGGTGCATGGGTTCGTGACGATTGAACTCTCGGGCGCCCTCGACGACGCGCGACCCGCTAGCCTCGCCATACGTCAGGAGACCGACGAGACTACGGCAGCGGACGCTGGCCCCAACCACGATCTCCTCTTCGAAGGGGTCCTGAGCCTCCTGGGCACGGGTCTGATGCGGCGAACCGCCACGGAGGGGGTCGAGTGACTACTCGACCCCCTCACTGACGCTGTCGAAACACCGACCGTGGGCCAGCGGCGGGCGTGGAAATCAGTCGGGGTATGTGCCCTCGGGCGCCCTACGACCGGGCCGCGCCCTCACGGCTGCCTTGGGCCTCGTGGGCCTCATACTTTTCTTCTCGGTACTCCTCGATGTCCTGGACAGAAAGAACCCTTCGTGCTGCGCTGGACTGATCGCGACGCGGAACCGATCGCCCTGGCTGCCGACTAAAGGCCAAGGTGGCCGCCCATAGTGCGTCCGCATGTCTGCTTCTAGGACCCGATCCCCGCCCGTACTCGGGTCGTCGCTTAAGACGTCTCGACCGGCTGGAAGACGTGCTCCGCGCTGCCGGGCGATATGATGAACATGCCCCGCATCGGGCCGGAACCGGAGTTCCGGGCGGTGTGGACCATGCCCCGCGGCACGAACACGAAGGTCCCGGCCGGGGCGACGACCTCCCGGTCGCCCAACTGGAAGGTCAACTCGCCCTGCCCGATATAGAACGCCTCGTCGGTGAACGGATGAATATGGAGCGGTGGCCCCTGGTCTCCCGCTCCCATGACCCCGACCATCGCTACGTAGGCGTCGCTCGTGGGCGCCGGGCCGAACTCGAACGGTCCGC
>CADCWH010000090.1 GCA_902806395.1 uncultured Thermomicrobiales bacterium
AAGTCCCTGGTCAGCCTGGTCATCGGGCTGGTGATGATGGGGCTGATGTACGTGCCCGTCGGCATCTCGATGCGGACGCTGGCCCCGCTCCTCCTGATCGCCGCCGCCCTGGTTCAGTTCTGGGCCGGGCGCGTCTTCTACCGTGCCGCCTGGGCCGCCGCCCGCCACGGCAGTACCAACATGAACACCCTGGTCGCCGTCGGCACCAGCGTCGCCTTCGGCTACAGCGCCTTCGTCACGCTCTGGCCGGACCTCGCCGGGCGGTGGGGCTTCGCCGGCGACCTCTACTATGAATCGGCGGTCATCATCATCGCCCTGATCCTGATGGGCCGCTGGCTGGAGGCCCGGGCCAAGGCCAGGACCGGCGCCGCGATCCGGGCCCTAATGGGCCTCCAGGCGAAGACCGCCCGGGTCATCCGCGACGGGGTCGAGACCGACGTCCCGGTCGGGGCGGTGGTCGTCGGCGACTTGGTCCGCGTCCGTCCGGGGGAGAAGGTCCCGGTCGACGGCGTGATCGTCGAGGGCCGCTCCGACCTCGACGAGAGCATGGTCACCGGCGAGAGCCTGCCCGTCGCCAAGGGACCGGGCGAGGCCGTCATCGGGGCCACCATCAACACCGGCGGCGGCTTCGTCTTCCGGGCCGAGAAAGTCGGCCAAGACACCACCTTGGCCCAGATCGTCCGCTTGGTCGAGGATGCCCAAGGCTCC
Source organism: uncultured Thermomicrobiales bacterium (assembly GCA_902806395.1). The sequence continues at coordinate 709 of CADCWH010000090.1, forward strand.
AAGGCCCCCATCCAGCGCCTGGCCGACACGGTCTCCGGCTACTTCGTCCCAGCCGTCCTGGCGGTCGCCGCGCTGACCTTCGTCGGCTGGCTGATAGTCGGCCCCGAACCCCGCCTGACCTTCGCCATCGGCGCCACCATCGCCGTGCTGGTGATCGCTTGCCCATGCGCCCTCGGTCTGGCCGCTCCGGCCGCGATCATGGTCGGCACCGGCAAGGCCGCCGAGTACGGCATCTTGATCCGGGGCGGCGACGCACTGGAGAGCGCCCGCCGCATCACCGCCATCGTCCTCGACAAGACCGGCACCATCACCCGCGGTAAGCCCGCCGTCACCGCGGTCGTTCCCGCCCCTGGCGCCTCCGAGGACGAGTTGCTCCGCCTCGCGGCGGCCGTCGAGGTCGGCTCCGAGCACCCCCTCGGCGCCGCGATCGTGGCTCGTGCCCGCGAGCGAGGCCTAGACCTGCCACCGTTGACTGACTTCCGCTCGGTCACCGGGCGGGGGGTCGAGGCCCGGGTCGACGACCGGATCGTCCGGATCGGCAACCGGGCGATGCTGATCGAGTCCGGTCTGCCCGAAGCGGACGTGGCGGCGCTGGACGCCGAGGCCGACCGCCTCGCCCGGACCGGCGCGACCCCCGTGCTGGTCGCGGCCGGGGACCGCCTCCTTGGCCTGCTCGGGATCGCCGACCCCATCAAGCCGGAATCCCCCGAGGCCGTCGCCCAGTTCGCCGCCCTGGGCCTCGATGTCTGGCTGTTGACCGGGGACAACCGGGCCACGGCCGAGGCCATCGCTGCCCGGGCAGGCATCGCCCCCGAACGCGTCCTGGCCGGTGTCCTGCCCGCCGGCAAGGCCCAGACCATCCGGGACCTCCAAGCCGCAGGGGCCACGGTGGCGATGGTCGGCGACGGCATCAACGATGCCCCGGCCCTGGCCCAGGCCGATCTCGGGATCGCCATCGGCACCGGCACCGACGTCGCCATGGCCGCGTCCGACATTACCTTGGTCGGTGGTGACCCGCGCGGCGTCGTTACCGCCATCGCCCTCTCTCGCCGCACCGTCGGTACGATCAAGCAGGGGCTGTTCTGGGCCTTCGCCTACAACGTGCTGTTGATCCCCGTCGCCATCGGCGCCCTCTACCCCGCCTTTGGCATCTTGCTCGACCCCGTCCTGGCCGCCGCCGCGATGGCCATGAGCAGCGTCAGCGTCCTCACCAATGCCTTGCGCCTGCGCGGCTTCCGGCCGCCGGAGAACGCCGCCCGCATCCTCCGACCCGGCGCCCGCGCCCGCGTCGCGGAGGTCGCCTACCTCGGAGGCGTCGCCGTGGTCGCCCTCGCCGTCGGCGTCGCCGCCGTCGCTCTGGTCCCCGAGGGGAGCCACGCCCAGATGGAGACCGGCGCGGCCGCCGGTGATGGGCACGGCGATTCCCTGGACGCCAGTGCGATCACGTACACCCAGTCCATCATCGTCACCGACTCGGCACGCGCCGTGCTAGGACCGATGCGGGTCTCGCCGGGGAGTACCGTCGCCTTCGTCGTCACGAACCAGACCGGAGCCCCGGTCACCCTCTGGGTCGGACCGGGCTCGGGGGACAGCGGCGCACCCGCCGGTGACGACCTCGGTGGCATGGCCGGTATGGACATGGGCGATATGGACATGGGTGACGGTGCCGACGACACCGGCGACCCCGCCAGTGGCCCGGCCGTCTCGTCCGGCGACACTGGGCCGCGGGACGAGTTGACCGTCGGCCCGACCGAGACTCGCACCCTGGTCGTTGCCTTCCCGGAGGAGGGCACTCGTGCCTACGGCATCGAGGGCGGCCTAGAAGCCCCGGTCACCGTCGGAGACGCCCGGTGACCACGGCGGGGGCCGTTCACCCCGGCCACGGATCAGCGGGGGGCCAGGTGTCGGGCGCGCGGCCGGAACGCGGTCCGCCACGGTCCGTCCGCACGTCGCGCCGCCAGCGGGCGAGGCGTGCGGACGTACGCGGCGAGTCATCGCTGACGCTGGCATCGACGCCGACGAGACGAAGCACGCGCAACGCGAGGCGTTGCCTACCATCAGGAGGACCTCACGATGACTGACACGACCACCACGACCGGCACCATCGAGCACATCACGGTCACTGCCCCCGACATCTCCTGCGGACACTGCGTCGCGGCGATCAACGGTGCCGTCGGCGCCCTCGATGGTGTCCAGAATGTCCAGGCGAACGAGTCCACCAAGCGGGTCGAGGTCGCCTTCGATCCCTCCCGCGTCACCCGCGCGTCCATCGAGGCCGCGATGGCCGAAGAGGGCTACCCGGTCCAGCAGTCCGCCTGATGCCCGCCTCCCGTCCCATCGCCCCGCACCCGCCGCGCCGTCCGACCCACATCGCTCCCCCTCCCCACGGTCCATCGGGCCGTGGGGAGGGGGAGTCTTGGCTGGGGGCGGTCGGCCGATTCCTCACCGTGCGGCCTATCGGTCGTCCAGTGGCACCGTCCGGCCGTCGCCCGGATCTGGGCCGATGATGACCGTCCTCTGGTTGATGTTGGGCGCCGCCCTGATCGCGATCACGTTCTGGGATGTCTTCCTGACCCTGTTCCACCCGCTTGGCCATGGCACGATCACCGGGGTGATCAGCGGTCTGCTGTGGCGGACAGTCAGGCGTCTCACCCGCCGTCGTCCCGGACTCCTGGTACTGGCCGGACCCTTGGCGATGCTGGTCGTGATCGT
>CADCWH010000091.1 GCA_902806395.1 uncultured Thermomicrobiales bacterium
CCAGCTGTTCGCTATCGGTGACGCCGCCGTTCAGGACACCGCCGGGGACGGACTCGCCGGGCAGCCACCGGTAGATGGACCAGTCCCACGGGTAGCCCTCGCCGGGTCTGCCCAGGGCCACCGGGACGGGTATCGCCAGCGGCAGGAGCGGCCCGAGCCACGGTAGCCACCGCTGTTCTTTCCCGACCTGCGCGACCGCGCCCGGAATGCGGGGGAGACGCGCGGCTAGGTCGTCGCCGAGTCTGAAGATCGCATTGTCGGTCCCGGCCGAGGGGACCGCGACGATCGGCAGATTCCCCCATCCGGGAAACTGTGTCGCGATCAACCGGCTAACCATCTCCACGTCAATATCGATCTCGTCGGCGTGCATCTTCGTGGCGATCGTCATGACGTCTCTCGACCGGTGATTCTACGACTGGCTGGCAATCCCAACGCCTCGTCTTTAGGTTCCGTAACGCTCCCCTGTCCCAGGTGCCGAACACACCCCGAAAGATCTTCCGACCCGTACCCGATCCCGTCCCGGGAGCCCGGGCGGTACGGTCTCTCGACCGCCATGAATGTGAGGACGCGCTGTCCCCGCCGGTCGGCGTCGGGGCACCATAAGGCGCGGACAGGGATGGACGACGGGTCAACCACGCCCGTCCCCCGCCTCCCGCTCACTTCGCTCGGACAAGGTCGCGGTTCGCTGGTAGGCAGCGTAGACGGCGCGTGAGAGCACGGTGCGGAGGCCGCCCTTCTCCATCTGGTAGATGGCCTCGGCCGACGTCCCGCCGGGAGAGGTGACCATGTTGCGCAGTTCCGCCATGTGCTTGCCGGAGTCGCGCGCGAAGGCGACCGAACCGGAGACGGTCTGCAGCACGATCTGCTCGGCGATCCGACGCGGGAAACCCATGTGGACACCGGCGTCGATCAGGGCCTCCATCATCAGGAAGACGTAGGTCGGGCCGGTGCCGGAGAGGGCCGTCGCCATGTCGACGTACTTCTCCTCCTCGACTTCGAGCTCCTCGCCAAGTGCCGCGAGAACCGTCCGGACCTGGTCTCGGCTCGCGCGGGCCACGTCGGCGGTGGCCGTCCAAACGCTCATGCCCTGGCCGATCTGGGCCGGTGTGTTCGGCATCACCCGCACGATCTCGTCATGTCCCAGACCCTGTCGCAGCGAGCCGATCGTCGCTCCTGCGACCACGGAAACCGCTACCTGGCCGGGAGTGAGCCGCCCGTGGAGCTGGCGCATGACCGTGCCCAGCACCTGGGGTTTGACGGTCAACAGCACCAGCCCACCGCGCTCGACGGCCTCCCGGTTCCCCTCGACCACTTCGATCCCAAATCGCTCCGCCAACCGAACCCGGCGCTCGGCACGGGGGTGGCTGGCGACGATGCGGTCCGGTCCGATGATCCCCCGGGCGAGCACCCCGGCAATCATCGCCTCGGCCATCACCCCCGCGCCGACCATCACCAAGCGCAGGTCGCTCATGACCTCGGCCATCCCGGCCCTCCCGCCCCGTGGTTCCCCGCACCACATCGTCTCGTCACCGCTCGCCCTCTCTCATCTCGCCCTTGTCCGACAATGGTGACCCGTGGCCTGTCCGAGCACCGCACCGGGCGGCACTCCCCTTGCGTGCCGGGCCGTGCGACCAAGCGATCACCCTGTTCCAGGAGTCCCACCCATGCCCAACCGCCTGGCCGACGCCACCAGCCCCTACCTGCTCCAGCACCGAGACAACCCTGTCGACTGGGAGGTGTGGGGACCCGAAGCATTGGCCCGGGCCGTCGCCGAGGACCGCCCGATCCTGGTGAGTATCGGCTATTCCGCCTGCCATTGGTGCCATGTCATGGCCCACGAGTCGTTCGAGGACCCGGCGACAGCCGAGCTGATGAATCGTGAGTTCGTCTGCGTGAAGGTGGACCGCGAGGAGCGGCCCGATGTCGACGGGATCTACATGCAAGCCGTCCAGGCGATGACCGGCCACGGCGGCTGGCCCCTGAACGCGTTCCTGACTCCGGAGGGGGTCCCGTTCTTTGGGGGAACCTATTGGCCCCCGACCCCGCGGATGGGCATGCCGGCCTTCGCGGAGGTCCTGCGCTCGGTCGCTGAAGCGTGGCGAGAGCGGCGGGACGACGTCGTCGGCAACGCCGAGCAGTTGCGCGCCTACCTAGAACGGGTCGCCAGCGCCGTGCCGGATCCCGCCGACCTCTCGCCCGCCATCCTCGACGCGGCCTTCGCCGCCCTCGTCCCGAGATTCGACCGGGAGTGGGGCGGCTTCGGCGGGGCGCCGAAGTTTCCCCAGCCCGCCATCCTCGACGCCGTGCTCCGACACCACCACCGGACCGGGGACGACGAAGCGGCCAATATCATCCGCCGAACGTTGGACGCGATGGCCGACGGTGGCATCTACGACCAGATCGGCGGCGGCTTCGCTCGCTACAGCGTCGATGCCGAATGGCTGGTCCCCCACTTCGAGAAGATGGCCTACGACAACGCCCAACTGGTGTCGATCTACCTCGACGCCCACCGAGCCCTGGGCGAGGCCCGATACCGGGAGGTCGTCGAGGAGACGCTGACCTACGTCGACCGTGAGATGTCGGTCCCGGAAGGCGGGTTCACCTCGGCCCAGGACGCCGATAGTGAGGGGGAGGAAGGCCGATTCTACGTCTGGGACCCGGCCGAGATCGATGCGGTCCTCGGCCCAGAGGACGGACGGGTGGTCCGGGCCGCCTTCGGCGTGATGGCGGGGGGGAACTTTGAAGGCCACTCGATCCTGCACCGGCCCCGGTCCTGGGCTGCCGTCGCCGCAGAGTTGGGCATCACCGCTGACGAGGTCGAGGCGACCGTCCGCTCCGCCCGTCCCCGCCTCTACGCCGCGCGGGCCGAGCGCGTCTGGCCCGGCCGGGACGACAAGGTCTTGCTGGGCTGGAACGGGATGATGCTCCGCGCGTTCGCCGACGCCGGCCGGGCCCTCGACCGCGCGGACCTGGTCGAGCGGGCGGTCCGCTGCGCCACCTTCCTGTTGACCGAGCTGCGCGACGCCGATGGTCGCCTGACCCGGACCTGGAAGGACGGCCGGACGGGAGTTCCGGCCTTCCTCGACGACCACGCCCACCTGATCGACGGCTTGCTCGCCCTCGCCTCCGCGACCCTCGACCGGCGCTGGCTCGACGAGGCCGTGATGGTCACCGACGAGATGGTCGCCACCTTCGACGACCCGGACAGCCCCCTCTTCTTCGACACCGGCATCACCCACGAACGACTCATCACCCGCCCCCGCGACCTCCAGGACGGCGCGACCCCAGCCGGGAATTCGGTCGCCGCCGATGTCCTGGTCAGGGTCGCGACGCTGACCGGCCGAACGGACTACCGTGATCGCGCCGCGGGCATCTTGAGTGCCCTGGCCGGAGCGATGGCTGAGCACCCCGCTGCCTTCGGGCGCTACCTCGCGACCCTCGACAGCTATTTGGCGACACCGCGAGAACTGGTCTTGGCCGGGGACCCGGCCGAACCTGGCATGCGCGCCCTGCTCGCCGTCGCGTCGGCCCGCTACGATCCCCACCTGCTGATCGCTCGCTCCGACCCGGGGGATCCAACGTTGGCCGAGGCGTACCCGATCCTGGCTGACCGCCCCCGCCGCAATGATCGACCGACGGCCTACCTCTGCGAGCGGATGGTCTGCCTCCCTCCCGTCACAGATCCCGCCGACCTCGCCATACAGCTCGACCAGGGCACGGCCATCGCCTGGGCAGATGTATGACCTGATCGGGATCGGCGAACAGCGCAGGTGATCCACCTTCCTTTCCGCCGAGGACGGCGCGGCGTGCGCTTCCGGCGGAGAATGGGTTGCCGCCCGCTCGGCCCGAGCGCGCCAGAAATGGCACGGATGAAGGAGACTCCACCATGGGCGCCCTCGGACGCGTTCGCCTGATCTTCGCCTTAGCCATCGTGGCCAGCGTGCCCATCCAGTCTGTCCCGACGGTGACGGCAACGCAGGCCACCGAGCGGGAACGGTCGGCGGCAGACGCGGCCTATGCCTTCTTCGAGTTGGCCGCGGCTGGGCAGTACAACGCGCTCTACGACGTGATCCACCCCGATGCGCACGCGGTCATTCCCCGAGTCGTCGCCACTGGCGCCTTCGAGGAGATCTACGCCCTGGCCCAACCCGCCCGGGCCGTCGTGATCGATGTCCAGCTCGGACCCTGGACCTGGCCCGTCACCGGCGTGCGTTACGAGGACGCGGCGACGGTCTTCTACGACCAGCCGTACCAGGAGAACGGCCAGACCCGGACCTTGGAGTCCGAGATGTACCTGGTCGAGGTCGAGGGGGAATGGCGATGGTTCTTCGGCACCGATGCCGCCTACGTCGAGGAGGCGATCGGGCGCTACCTACCGGAGGGCACGGCTGGTGAGCCACTCGACGCCCTCACCGGCGTCCCCTTGATCGAGTACGTGGTAGAGGACTTGGACGACTTTTTTGGTGACGCCTTCGAGTCCAGCGAGTTCGACTATCGGTCCCCCGGCGTCGTCCTGGTGCCCCCGGGAGAATCGGCCTCGACCGCCTGCGGCCCCGCTAGCGATGGGTTCTGGGCCTTCTATTGTCCGCCCGACCAGACGATCTACCTCGACCAGGCCTTCCTCGACGACCTGGAGTCCGGCAGCGGCGACTTCGCGGTCGCGTTCGTCGTCGCCCACGAGTGGGCCCACCATGCCCAGACCGGGGTCGGGATCGAGCGCTCGGCCTCGCCCGACGAGTACGGCGAGCTGTACAGCATCGAGCTGGAGCTGATGGCCGACTGCCTGAGCGGCGTCTACGCCCTAGACGCCCGCACGCGAGGGGTCATCGTGGAGGACGACATCCAGGAAGCGGTCGACTTCGCGATCACCTACCTCGGGGACCCCGAAGGCATCGACGAGTATTCCGAGCGAGCCCACGGCACCGCCGAGCAGCGTGCCAGCGCCTTCCTCGTTGGCCACCGGGATGGCTTTCTCGGCTGCGGTGAGGCCCTCTGACGAACGCTTCCCGGATCACCGGGACCCCACGCTCGTTCGGGAACCGGCGTCCCCGGACGCTACCGGGCGGCGACCGGGTTGCGAAGCACGCCGACCCCGCTCACGTCGACCTCGATCGTGTCACCCGGCGCCATCGGGCCGACATTCTCTGGGGTCCCGGTCAAGACCAGGTCGCCCGGCTCCAATGTCATCACCCGGCTGATGAATGAGACCAGGAAAAGCGGGTTGAAGATCATGCTGCTCGTGGACTGAGATTGCCGGACCTCGCCGTTCAGGCGCGACTGAACCGTGATATCGCCCCGGCTCAGGTCCACGCCGGTGACGAGCACCGGCCCGACTGGGCAATAGGTGTCATAGCCCTTGGCTCGGACCCATTGGCCGTCCTGCTTCTGGAGGACCCTATCAGAGACATCGTTGGCGGCGGTGATGCCGAGGACATAATCGGCGGCGTCGGCTTCGCCGATATCGCGCGCCGTCTTTCCGATCACCAGGGCCAACTCGGCCTCGTAGTCGGTCCGGTTGGCCGGATTAGCGATCTCGATCGTACCGCCGTTGGCGATCAGGGAGGAGTTCGGCTTCATGAAGAGGACCGGCTCGGTCGGAATCTCCCGGCTGGCGTCGTTCTCGGTCACGTGGGCAGCGTAGTTGAGCCCCACGCAGACGATCTTGCCCGGCTGGATGGGGGTCAACAGCGTCAGGTCGTCCATCGTGCCGATCGTCTCGCCCGGTTCCATACCGGAGAATGGGTCGCCGCTGGCAGCCCGGACGTGTCCATCCTCGACCACTCCATACCGGGCTTGGAACCTAGCCTGCTTCGTGTCATCCAGGTAGCGCACGATCATCATTTCGAAGCGTCTCCATTCGTGTCATCTGGCGATGGGCGGCGGGCGGTGGTCCCGTCCGCTCGGGACGTCGAACCAACCACTTCGGCGCCGACCACACGACACGCTATCCCGCCGGCGAGGCGACTAGTCATCCTCGGTCAGGGCAAAGATTACGTTCTCCCCGGGTTCGGTGCTGCCGAGGGGGCGGATGTAGAGTAGCAGCGACTCGGCGTCTCCGGCCTCGACATTGAAGCAGAGATTTCCCTCGATCGTTTCGCCCGATGGCGTGTCACCGCGACCGGTGAACCCGTCCGGGGCGAAGGCACACCCGTGTTCGAACTCCTCGTAGATGATCCCGTCCTCGTCCCCCAACGCCCAGCTTGACGAGAAGTAGAAGGCGGCCGCGAAGTCACCGAGATTGATCGCCTCAATGGTGATCAACACGTACTGGCGCCCCTGCCCCGGGTCCGGGTTGTTGGGTTCCTCGGCTAGCACCAGGTCGGTAGCGTCCGATTCGTAGGCGAGGACCCGGATCGACCAGCCGCCAACCTCCGCCTCGTCGCCCAAGGCGACCGGCTCGTCTCGACTGACCCGTTCGGTCGCCTCACCGTCGTCATTGATCTCGGTCTCGGCCTCCTCGGTGGCGTTCTCGTCCCCTCCGGCCTGTCCCGTCGGCTCGGCGGTGGTTCCAGCTTCCCCACCTGCCTCGAGCGTCGCGACTCGCTCCTCGAGGCGATCGATCTGCTCGCCCTGCTCGGCCACCACGGTCTGTAGTTGAGCCATTGGGTCGTCGTCATCGTTCTGAGCCAGCCCCGGCAGGGCGCTCGCAGCGAAAAGGAGGAGCGCGACCAATGTACAGGTCCAGAGCGTGCGCATGGGGGCTCCCGGAGATCTCGCGGCAGACTCGGTCACGGCACGGTCGTATAGCATCCCCGTGGGGACTTGGCAAGCGTGGCCCGACCACGGCCGGGCGAGACGCCAGACGCCGTGCACGACAGCGAGAACGAGGATTTCGTGGTTCGGATCACGGAACAGAGTGACGACGAGTGGTTCGAGGCGCCCCCCGGCGCGGTAGAATCCAGTCCGGTCCACGGTGGTGTCTGGGAACGCCCGAAAGGTGGCCCGTGCGCCCGACCCGGTCGTTAGGCCGGTGACGAGGGAATCTCCCGATGCCCGACCTCTTCCTCCAGATCGAGCAGGACGGCGAGGCCGCCCCTCCCCCGGCACTGGGCGAGGAGGAGGCTCTCCACCTGCTCCGCACCGCCGAGATCACGGCCTCCCGGCTGATCCCCTGGGGCTCCAACTACACCTTCGGCGTCGCGCTGACCACTGGCGAGGGTCTGGAAACGCTGGCGATCTACAAGCCCCGCGCCGGCGAAGCCCCCCTCTACGACTTCCCGGATGGCACCCTGTTCCACCGCGAGACCGCCGCCTATTTGCTCAGCCGACACCTCGGATGGCACCTGGTGCCACCGACCGTGGTGCGTGACGGGCCGAACGGTATCGGCAGTCTCCAGCTCTATGTCCAGCCCGACGGCGATACTGGCGACCCATCCGAGTTCTGGGGCCAGTGCCTGCCGGAGATCGAGCGGTTGGTGATGTTCGACCACCTCGCCAACAACGCCGACCGCAAGATCGGCCACTGCCTCCGCGACCCGTCCGGCCGCATATGGGGCATTGATCACGGCTTGACCTTCAACATCTACCCCAAGCTGCGGACCGTGCTCTGGCAGTTCGTCGGGGACGAAGTCTCGCCGGAGATCCTGGGCGACCTGCGTTCCCTGCGGGAGCGAGCCCCCGAAGTCCGCGCCGCCCTTGCGCCGCACCTGACCACCGGGGAGATCGACGCGGTCTTCACTCGGGTGGAAGGTTTCTTGCTCGATGGCCGCTATCCGCGATTGAGCACCCGTCGCAACGTGCCTTGGGGTTGGTGGTAGGGGTGCGTGCCCGACGCGTCATCTCCACCATCGATGCCCATGCCGCTGGCGAGCCACTGCGGATCATCACGTCCGGCATCCCCCTCCCCCGCGGGGAGACGGTGCTCGACCGCCGCCGATGGTTCGAGACCCAGCACGACGAACTGCGCCGGTTGTTGCTCTTCGAGCCCCGGGGACACGCCGATATGTATGGCGCGATCCTGACCCCGCCCGTTTCGCCCGGGGCGGACGTCGGCGTCATCTTCCTCACGAACGAGGGCTACAGCACGATGTGTGGCCACGGAATCATCGCCCTGACCACGGCGCTGCTGGAGACCGGCGCGCTGCCGATGCAGGGTACTGAGACGGTCGTCACCTACGACGCCCCGGCCGGGCCGATCGTGGCCCGGGCCGCGATCGCCGGTGATCGTGTCACCTCGGTCACGTTTGCCAACGTCCCGTCCTACGTCATGGCGACCGATGTACCCGTATCAGTTGACGGGCGAGATGTCTCGGTCACCGTGTCCTGGGGAG
>CADCWH010000092.1 GCA_902806395.1 uncultured Thermomicrobiales bacterium
ACCCCGAGGCGCCGGGCGGCTTTGGCATACCCCATGGTGGCCTGGTAGGTATCGACCCAGCCGTCCTCCGGGCAATAGGTGCCGCCGACCACGTCGTCCAGCCGGACATGGGGATTGAGGACGGCAATCTCCTCCGGGGTCACCCAGCGGGAAGGGACGCCTAACCGGTTCTGGAGTGCGACGTTGGCCCGGAATGTCTCCGCCTCTGCCTCGTCGTCGAGTAGGAATAGATATCCCTGCTGGCGAAGACCGATCTCGGTGTCGAACCGCTCGGCAAAGGTTTCCCAGACCCGGACGCTGGCGGTCGCCAAGCGGATGTTGGTCTCGGTCGAGAACTGCTGCCGGATGCCGCCTGCGGCGTCCGCCGTGGCTCCCCGGCCGATCACGTCGCGTTCGATCACCACGATGTCTGTCAGGCCGCGTTCGGCCAGCGCGTGGGCGATCGCGCAGCCCATGATGCCCGCCCCGACGATCACGACTTCTGCGGTCCGGGTCATGACCGCACCCCAATACGAGTGGTCGCAGCCGATGCCTGACGGAGGACGTCCAGCAACTGAGCCCGGTGACTTTCGGCGTGGATGAGGCCGAGCAGGTGCTGATGGATCGCGTTCAGTGGCCCGAACCGGGGCACCGGCGTGTCGGTGGTCATCAGGTCCGGCTCATCGGGCCAGGTCTGGAGGAAGGCCATCGTCATCCGGCGGCTCTCGGTGACCCGCTGGCGGAGTCGCTCCGGGTCACGGATCGACGCCCACGGCGTCTCGGACCGGGACCTCCCGGTCACTTCGACTCCCCGGGCCAGGGTACTGCCGAGGGCGGCACTCTCCTCGATCGCCGCCGTGACGTGACATAGGATGTGGGCCAGTCGCCAGCCGGTCTCCGACCCGTCGGCCGCCGACACGTCCGCCGGAGAGAAGTCGATATCTGCCTGGGACGCCCGGCCCGCGACGTCGGTCAAGAAATCGAATGTCTCCACCGTGAGTTCCGGCAGGTCTCGCGCGGTGATTCCTTCAGCGTAGTCCTCAATCGTTGTCCGGCCCGCGAGGACCGTGGCGACATCCCGCATCCCGTCTCCTTGTCACGTCGGTGCCCCGACCCGCGTCGCGGTCATCTCCGGTCCCGGCGAGGGACAGTTCGGTGCCGGTTTATGAGATCAGTGCAGGACGACCAGGTCCCGCGTCGCCTCGTTGAGCCGCTCGCCGCTGGTTGGGCGGCAGACCACGGCGTCCTCGATCCGAACGCCGAAGCGACCCTCCAGATAGATGCCAGGCTCGTCGCTGAAGACCATCCCGGCCTCCAGTGGTAGGTCATTGCCGCTCACCAGGTAGGGCTCCTCGTGGACGTCCAAACCGAGGCCGTGCCCCACGCGGTGCAGGAACACTTCTCCGTACCCTTCGGTCGAAATCAGGTCTCGAGCCACGGCGTCCAACGAGGCGCAGGTCGCGCCGGCTCGGACCGCGTCCAGGGTCGCCTGGTTCGCCCGGCGGACGATGTCGTAGACGCGCCGGAACTCGCTTCCCGGTTCCCCGACGTGGATCGTCCGGGTCACGTCGGAGTTGTAGCCCTCCAGTTTCCCGCCCCAGTCGAAGACGACCGCGTCCCCTCGGCAATCACCCGATCCCCCGTATGGTGGTGGGGTGAAGCGGAGTTCGGTCCGCTGGCGCAGATGCCCCACCCGACATCGAGGCCCTGCTCGATGGTCAAGCGGGTCAGGCGGGCCAGAGCCTCGCGTTCGGTCTGGCCGGCGATCGGCTCCCGGATGAACGCTTCCCAGGCCACGTCCGTCCGGCGCCCGGCCTCCCGAAGCAGGGCCACCTCTGCCTCGTCCTTGATCATCCGCAGTGGCCGGAGCAGCGGTGTCGCGTCCTGCCAGCCCCGCCCCGGGAGAGCGGACTGGAGTCCGATGAGGAACGTGCTCCAGAGCTGCTGGCTGACGGCGAATTCGGACCCCGTACCCAGCAGTCCGGCGACCATCGCGATCGGGTCTTCGGTCTCTTGCCACGCGTGGGTGTCGAGCAATTGGGCCCGCTCCCCGAGCAGCACCGCCTCGAACCGCGGGACCACCGCGAAGGGCTTCCCCTCCGCCGGAATCACCAGCAGCGTCAGGCGCTCACTTGAGTGGGCCTCGTGACCCGTCAGATAGAAGAAATCAGAGGAGGGACCGACGAGCATCGCAGCGACGCCCGCCACGCTGAGACCTTCCCGGACGCGGGACATCCGCCGCTCGAATGTCGTCAGGCTCGTCGCCTCGGTGACCGTCGCCATCCTCGTCTCCCCCTCACCCATCCGGTCCCACTGGCGTCGTGCGGTGGTCCGGCCGCTTGCGTCCCCGCGTGCCACGGGGACCGATCCCGGTGATTCTAGCACCGCGCCGTGGACCCGCCGTTCGGGATCAGCTCCGGCACCGCGCCCGCCATCCTGATGTGCTGATCAGCCCCCACTCGGTCTGTGGGTGGGTTTGATAAAGGATATGTCGCCCCCGGCCGGACATGGCGCGCCTCTACTGAACCGGGACCGCGGTGGAGAGCGAGCCGCCGACGTCGTCGTTCCAGAGGCAGTTCCTCTCCATATGCGATCGGGGACGACCCGGGGGGATTGATCCGGCCGGGGGGCGGTGCTACGCTCAACCGAACGCCGGTGTTCGGCAATATCAGGCGGTTTGGTGGTGGCGGGACGGCCCGCGGCCCAGTCTCGACGATGGCGTCGCTCACCCCCGTCGCCCGGCCGCGTGCCGGCCGATGGCACGAAGGGTTCCTCCGTGGCGTCGTCTCCCTCCCCTGCCCTTGCCAGGATCGCCGTCGACCTCGATGGGGTCCTCACCGAGTACCCGTCCCCGCTCGCCACTGCCGCCTCGGCCCACTTTGGCCTCGAGTTGCCCGAGCGAGCGTTCGTCGATAGCGCCGGGCTCAATCTATCGGAGGACATCAGGGACTGGGTCTACGGTGACCAGGGACCGGCCCGCCACCTCCGGAAGGCCGAGTGGGCCGTCGAATTCCTCCGCTCGGTCGTCGCCCGGGCCGGGCAGGACAATGTCCTGATCATCACCGCCCGCCCTCCGACGTCGATCGAGCCGACCCTGTCGTGGCTACACGAGCACGGGTTCCCGCCGGTCAACGTCTTCTTCGCCGAGGACAAGGTCAGTGTGGCCCAGGCCCATGGCTGCCGATGGGCCGTGGAGGACAGTCCCCGCCACGCCCGGGCCTATGCGGCGGCCGAGATCCCCTGCTTCCTCCTCGCCGCCGGTGATGGTCCGCACGGCCCCAACATCCTCCCGGTCACGTCGCTGCGCCAGATCGACGCGCTGCTGGCGGCGGAGTCGACCCCGGCGAACGGAACGTCGACATCGCCGGTTTCCGCCGACCCACCGGCTGATCTGATCGAGGATCGCTCCGCTGAGCGCCGCCCGACGATCGTGATTAGCGACGCGATCGATGCCGGCGCGTACGCGACGCTCGCCGCCGGGGCCGACCTGGTCTCGGTTGACGGCACCGACCTGCCCGCATTACTGGCCGCGTTGCCCGGGGCGGATGCCCTCGTGGTCAGGAGCGAGACCCAGGTCACGCCAGAGGTCATGGACGCTGGCCCGAACCTCCGAATCGTGACCCGGGCCGGCGTCGGGGTGGACAATATCGACCTCGCGGCGGCGACGGAGCGCGGCCTCTTGGTCCTCAATGCTCCCGGAGCCAACGCCGTCTCGGCTGGTGAGCACACCATCGCCCTACTGCTGGCCCTGACCCGCCAGATTCCCTTCGCCAACGCGTCCACCCACGCGGGGTCGTGGGCCCGGAAGAAGGTCTCGGCCGTGGACCTCAAGGGACGGATCGCCGGGATCATCGGCTTGGGCCGGGTGGGAACCGTCGTCGCCCGCCGCCTGCGCGCCTTCG
>CADCWH010000093.1 GCA_902806395.1 uncultured Thermomicrobiales bacterium
ACTGTGCCAAGTCAGCGCGCGCATGGGGGAAATCCTTCCCGGGTGAGGGGATACTCGCCCCCGGTCGCGGCCGAAGGCGGGAAATGGGCATCGTTACCAGGGTGGCCTCTCCCCTCACCGTCCGGGACCGCGTCACGCGCGCCAAGGACGGGCAAGGAGCGACACCGGCCGTCGAGGTGCCGATACGCAGGATGTATTCCAATTGCGGCGCGCGGCCGCAGGTCCCATCCAACGGTCTCAGGAAGGTGTCGTCGCCACAATCGCCGGGCAATTCGCCTCCCCTACCCCGTCCGCCCGACGCGGCCGCGCTCGACGGCGGCGCGGAGGTCGCGGGAGGCGGCCCCGGGATCGGGCGCGCCCTGGATCGCGGAGATCACGGCGATCCCGTCGGCGCCGGCCCGGACGAGCCCCTCGGCGCGGTCCAGGGTGATACCGCCGATCGCGATCACCGGCACGCCGAGGTCACGGGCCCCGGCCAGGGTCTCCAGCGGGACGACCGCCGCCTCGGTCTTGGTCGGGCTCGGGAAGAAGGCCCCGAAGGCGACATAGTCGGCCCCGGCGGAGACAGCCCGCCGGGCCCGGTCGAGATCGCCGTAGCAGGACACGCCAACGATCAGACCGGGGGCGATCTCGCGGACCCGCTCAAAGGGCAGGTCGCTAGCTCCGACGTGGACGCCATCCACTTCAGCGGCGAGCGCCACGTCCAGGCGATCGTTGATGATCAGGGGCACGCCACTCCCCCGCAGCGCCGACTGGACCGCCAGGGCAGTCGTATACAGCTGTCCCGCCGGGATGTCCTTGCCCCGCAGCTGAACGATGGTCGCACCGCCAGCGACGGCCGCCGCCACCATCTCCGCCGGCTCGCCCTGCACAGGTAGGTCGAGCACGTAGTAGAGGCCGTAGTCGCGTCCGTTCTCGGGTCCCATAGTCGATCTGCTCCCCATCCGAAATGTGTCCGTCGTGCCAGCCTCGGGCCGTACATCTGCGCGATTCGGCACACTCCCCAGACACGCCCGCGGCACCAGGCGACGCCGATACCCCGCGATCATCCTCGGGAGCGTCGGGGTGTCCGCGCAGGGTGCCTCGATCAGCGATTTCAGGCGGTCGACGCCACCCCGCCGAGCCGATCGAGACTCACCTGGGCCGCCGCGAAGCCTTCCGGCCGGAGGGACGTCAGGGCGTCGAGGAGGAAGATGCTCAGCGTACCCGGCCCGGTGGCCTGCCCCATCGCCCGATCGGTCGCCAGGCTCAACGCGGCGTGGGCCGTGACGGTCCCCGACCAGGGGTCACTGGCGGCGACGCAGGCGGTGACCAGGGCGCCGAGGGCGCAGCCAGTACCGGTGATGCGCGCCAACCAGGGATGCCCGCCGCCGACGCGGGCCACCCGGGACCCGTCGGTGATCACGTCGGTCTCGCCGCTGACCGCGACGACGGTGCCCCGCTCGCGAGCGATCGAGGCGGCGGCGGCCAGGGCACCCTCGGAGGTATCCCCCGCCCCGGCATCTACACCCCGGGTACCGGTCCCGGCTCCGGAAAGGGCAGCGATTTCGGCCGCGTTGCCCCGGATGGCGTCGAACCGGACTCGCTGGACCAGATCCCCGATCACGCCCGTCCGGTAGGCCGTCGCCCCGATCCCGACCGGGTCGAGCACCCGGGTCATCGTCAGGGTCTCGAATGCGGTCGCCGCCGCGTCGAGGGCCGCGGGCTGGGTCGCATGCAGGCCGGCGTTGAGGTAGACGCCGCTGGCGATCGCCGCCATCTGGGCGACCTCGTCCGGGTTGTCGGCCATCACCGGCGAGGCGCCCGCCGCCAGCAGCAGGTCGGCGACTCGCTGGGTGGTGACCCGGTTGGTGATGCAGAGGATCAGCGGACGACGCTCGGCCAGTGCCGCCCAGACGGCCCCAGCGTCGACCACATCACCCACGTCGCCACCCGACCGTCCGGTTCCGTTCTCCGTCGTCATCGCCGTCCTCCTCCATCCGATCTGCCCATCGTCCACCGATCCGTCACCACCACGCCCAACTCGCCCGGCGACTGCCCGCCGAGGTGGGGAGCACCAGACTGCGGACCAGGATTGTCGGGGCGAGCGCATGGCGGACACGAAGAGCCGCCGGGTGGGAACCATCCGACGGCGACACGGGCGAGCGGCCGATCCCTCCACCGGCATTACCCGGATCAGGTTCGACGGTCGGTGACGGTCCGGTCACCCTCTCAGCCTGGCGCCCCCAAGCTCCCGTGGCAGTCCTCTTCGGTTGTGGGTGGCACGATAGGCGCTGGGACGACGGATCGTCAAGCGCATCGCAATGGTCTGCCCCTCCCACAGACCAACGGCTATCCCTGGCTCTCGCCTGTCCATCTTGCACCGGCACGGTAGACTGAGGGTCCGACCGACCAGGAGGATACCCACCGATGCCAGCCGACACCGCTCCCGAGCCGTCCGCCGATGCTGACAGAGACGCGGCCGTCGAGGGACAGATGCTGACCCTGAGCCGCCGGTTCGGCGATCGCCTGTCCGAGGCGGAATGGGATGCCGTCCGGCGAGCGATCGCCGAACAGCGCCAGTCCGCGGCGGCGGTGCGGGCTGTGACGCTCCGCAACGGCGACGAACCTGCGACGGTCTTCGTCCCGCTCGTCCAGGATCACGAACGTGTTTGAGGAGGGACGGCCGGCGGAGACGAACGACGGGACACGCTGGCTCGGGCTCGGTGAGCTGGGGCGCCTGCTCCGGGCGGGAGAGGTCTCCGCCACCGAGTTGGCAACGGCCGCGCTGGGTCGCCTGGACTCGGTGGGCAGGGACCTCAACGCCGTGGCGACGCTGACCGACGAACTGGCCCTCGAGCAGGCGGCCCGCGCGGACCGCGAGCTACGGGACGGGATCGAC
Source organism: uncultured Thermomicrobiales bacterium (assembly GCA_902806395.1). The sequence goes on from CADCWH010000093.1 coordinate 2,882, forward strand.
CGGGGTCCGCTGCACGGCATCCCCTGGGGCGCGAAGGACCTGCTGGCGACGCGGGGCATCCCGACGACCTGGGGAGCGGCCCCGTTCCGTGACCAGATCCCCGACGAGGACGCGGCCGTGGTCGAGGCCATGGCCGCTGCCGGGGCCGTCCTAGTCGGGAAGTTGGCGATGGTCGAACTCGCCGGCGGGTTCAACTACGACCAGCCCGACGCCGCCTGGAACGGGCCCGGCCGCAACGCCTGGGATCGCGAGACCTGGGCGGGTGGGTCCTCCAGCGGGTCCGGGTCGGCGGTCGGCTGTGGCGCGGTGCCGGTGGCGATCGGTTCCGAGACGTGGGGCTCGATCCATACCCCCGCCGCTTTCAATGGCATCACCGGCCTGCGGCCGACCTACGGCCGGGTCAGCCGGCGCGGGGCCATGGCGCTCTCCTGGACGATGGACAAACTCGGTCCCATGGCGCGCTCGGCGGGGGATGCCTGGCTAACCCTGCAGGCGATCGCCGGGTCTGATCCCGGCGACCCAACCTCGGTCGACCGGCCCCTCCCTGGCCTGCCCGGGGAGGCGGTGTTCCGGCTCGGCGTGCCGCGCGGGGTGACCGACGGCCTCGACCCGGTGCTGGCGACCGCCTTCGAGCGGGCGCTCGAGGCGCTCCGCCCGCTCGTGTCTTCCGTCGAGGAGGTCGTGCTGCCCGAGCTTCCCTGGTCCGATGCCGCCGCCCTGATCATCGCCGCCGAGGGGGCATCTGCCTTCCAAGACCAGATCGAGGACGGCACCACCCGGGGCCTCTCAGCCCCGGAAGACCAGTACGGCCTCTACCACGCCCTGACCATGCCGGCCAGCGACTACATCCGCGCGCTGCGGGTCCGCGGCGTGGGGATGACCCGGATGGGCACCGCGATGCGGGGCATCGACGCCCTGGTCGCCCCAACCCTCCCCATCGAGGCCCCGCCGATCACCGCCTCCTTCCGACAGGCGTTCGCCGAGACGGGCGGCATCAGCCTCGGCGCATCGGGGAACCTCTGTGGCCTACCCTCGATCACGGTGCCGATGGGTCTGGGGAGCCGGGGGCTGCCGGTGGGGATCGAGTTCCTCGGCGTCCCATGGTCGGAACCGTCCCTGGTCGCCCTCGCTATCGCCTTCCAGTCGGTCACCGACTGGCACCTGAGTCGTCCCCCCGGCACGCAGATCCCCGCCAGCATCTGAGGAACCCGTCCCGGTCCCACCGCCCTCGCGCCAGGCAGCGCAGGTGTACCCCGTCGCTGTCGGGGGCAATCAGCGCGCGGTACACTCTGGGAAGTACGGGGTTCCGCGGCGGGGGCCTAACCGGCTCGTCCCTGGCCCCGCTGCCTGGCCATCTGGCCCCTTCGGGAGAGTCGATCCTCATGACCGCGAATGACGACGAGGTTCGCATCGATCTCCTGACCCGGCTGGCCGAGCAGGCGATGTCCGATGTCGCCTTCCGGGCCGAGGCCCGTGAGGACCTGATGGCCGCCCTGACCAATCACGGGTACTCCCTCAACGAGCGGGAACTGGCCCTGGTCTCCGAGTTCCGGGCCAGCCTGGAAGCGGCCGGGATCGATCTGTTCCTCGCCCACCCCCTCGACCGCGACCAGATCGAGGCGATCCTCGCCAGCCGCTCCTGACGACCCCGCTCCCACGGCGCGGAGCGGCGTTTCCCTCTCGATTACCCGGTCGGCTGGACCACCCTGCCAGTCCGAACAGCGGACAGTCGTGTCGTCCATCGGGGACACGCGAACATCCGTTGGGGCGACGGCCGCTGCGGTCGTGCCGGACACGATGCTCGGCAACCGTCGGGCCGCCCCGATCGCGACCATCACGACCGGGCGGTTGGTCCGCTCACCGGCATCATCTTCCGGCCCGTCATGGTTTTGCTAGGATATGTCGCGTCTGGGGGCGTCGGCCGCCGCGTAGGTTCGCATCACCTCCCGGACGGAATCGGCGTCCCCCCCGCTCCACAGGGCTACCATCGTCGCGATCCGGGCCTTCGGGCCGGTCAGGCCATGGGCGGGGATGACCCCGATTGCCGCGAGGTCATGCCCCCCGCCCCGAGCCCCGCCCCCGCCGTAGGCCATCGCCAGGTCGCCTTTTGGCACCCGGCTCGCCACCACCACGGCGATGGCCCGGCCGATCGCCTCCTCGATGGCGGGGACCATCGCCCCCGGCACGTTGCCGGCCCCGCTGCCCTCGATCACGATGCCGCGGCATCCGGTCGCGATCGCCCACTGGACCATTTGGTCGTCTTCCCCAGCGCCGGGCTTGAGCAACGAGACCCGAAGATCCGCGAGAGTCGTCTCCCGGACCCCCGCCAGGTCCACGGGCATGCCAACGCGAGCACCTTCACCGGTAAGCGATGGTCGGCCGAAAGGCGGGTGGTCGAACGAGACCTCCTCCGCCTCGACCGTCCCCAACAGACCACGCCCGGGCGAGACGAAGGCACCCGGTCGCGTCGTGTGGCCCTTGGTCACCCGCCGGGCGGCGTGGATCGCCCCGGCTTCGACCACGAGCGTCCCCCTCCCCCGGGCGGCGGGGGATCGCGCGACCAGGAAGGCATCGCGCAGGTTGCCCGGACCATCGCTGGCCGGGTCATCGAGCGGGCGCAATGCGACGGCGCAGACCACCGGCTCGGGTCCTGGCAGGAGCAGGTCCAACAGCGTGGCCGTCTCTTCCACCGTGTCGGTGCCGTGGGTGACGACCGCCCCGACCGCCCCCCGGGAGATCCCGTCCGCGATCGCCCTGGCGACCGCCAGCATGTGGTCCGGGGTGACGTTCCAGCCGTTGACGGACGTCACGGGGACGATCTCCACATCGGCCCAGGCGGTGACGTCGGGCACTCGGGCCAGTAGCCCCTCGCCCGAAACGGCGGCCGCGACGGCCCCGGTGACGGGGTCGCGGAGGCTGGCGATGGTCCCACCGGTGGTGACCAGGAGCAATCGGGGCCGACCGGCGCGGGGACCGGTCTCGGGAGGGTCACTCATCGGCGCTTCGAATCCTCCCGGCGCACGCGCCGCCTCGGCCACCCCCGGTGCGAGTCCGGATCACGGCGTCACGACGTGGGCGGCGATCCCAGATCGACTCTCCGCCGCGCGGCGCGGTCCGGTCCGGCGGACGGAGTCGTCACGTGCCAGGCAGTTCGACCGGGGTCTCCTCGGCCGCGCGCTGGAACGGTTCGGCGGTGAGCTCCGTCGCCAGCGTCACTGCCTGATCGAGGGGGATTTCACCATAGAAAGCCCGCCCCAGCAGGACATCGAGGGTGTTCTCGATCTCGGGCCAGGTCGACGTGGTTGGTACGCGCCGGACGACCGGGATCGTGTCGATGAAGACGGCGCTATTGGCCGGTGCGCTCTCCTGGGCCACCGGCGTCCCGTTCCCTGCCGGTACCCCGGCGAACGACGGGCCG
>CADCWH010000094.1 GCA_902806395.1 uncultured Thermomicrobiales bacterium
GCGTGTCGCCCACACGTGTCAGTAGAGGGGGATCGACCGATGCATTCGAGCATGATCGGGAAGATCGAGAAGGCGCACCGCTACGCCCGCCAGCCGGAACGGGTCCGGCTCCAGGGGATCAGCGCCACCTTCCACGGGGGGCACGACGATTATGTCGTGTCGCTGGCGGACGGGACCTGGAACTGCACCTGCCACACCTATGAATCGCACGCGGTCGGCGACACCTGCAGCCACATCATGGCGATGCAGGAGATGCTCGACGGGATGCTCGACGACGAGACGCGTCACCGGCAGGGGGACGCGACCGCGATGGCCGGGATCGGCGTGGGCGGTGCCGACACGGCCCCCACCGGACGACCCGACCCGGATGGCACAGCCGTCCAGATCTGACGCCACCCCCGCTCTCCGCGACCCGAAACAGAATCACATCCCGTGCCGGGGTGGCCGCCAGTGGGTTGCCCCGGTAGGCCCTGGCGTGTCTGATCTGGAGACGGCCCACTCAGCCGGTTCCGCTCTGTCGAGGATGCGACGCTATCGGTCCCGGGCAACGGGAGGACGAGCCCTGGCAATCTTGGACCCGGGCAGAATGACTTGGCCCACATCGCCGGTGTCATAGATGACCAGGCTGGGCGACCAGGAGAACCGGGGTCACCGGGGCGGGAAACGAACCCCTCCCCTACCCACGTCGCGGGTCCGAACGCGGCGGGAGGTGGTTCGGCCCCGGCGGACGGGCGCCGCCGTCGAGGTCGGGACGAGTCGCCAGGGGCGGATGCGGTAGCGTGATGACGAATGGTCCGGCGCGCTCGATAGGGTCGAAGGGGTCACGGGCTGCTCCCCGGTGGGCGAAGGCAGTCCGGCTGATGGGAACGGGTTCGCGGAGTGTCGTGAACACCGGGGCCGAGACGATGGCGAGGGCCAAACGACCGGCGAAGAGGTAGGCCCGGGGCCAGGCGAGACCCGCGGGGCCCCGTCCTGTGCGAATGGCGCTGTCGCGTCCCGACGCCGTCTCGCCTGGTGGGCTCACGGTCTCACCCGACATGGTTCATCCCCCGTTCGGCCAGCGTTGTGGCCCGTGCGTCGCGCGTCGCCCCGGCATCCGGATACCTCGAACCGTTCAGATGCGAAGTCCCGGTGTGGCCGCGATACGCTCCCGGCCGATGGCGTCGAACTGCCACATGGCGCCGAGGCGGACCACGAAGACCACCCCGCCGCCGATGCGGACATCGACCACCTCGGTCGGGTCGGCGTCGATCGTCGTGGTGCTCGGGTGCGCCGTGACGGCCGGGCGGCGGGCGCAGGTTTCCCGACAGAGGCCGGTCACCACGGACACGGCGTCGTCCTCGACCGCGACCAGGACGGTCGTGTTTCCCTGGCGGAGGAAGCCTCCGGTAGTCCGCAGCATGGTGGCGCGAAAGCCAGCCTCGGCCAGGGCGCGAAGGAAGGGATTGGCGTCATAATCCTGCACGACGGCGACGACGAGGCGCACGGGGTGATGCTCCGGTGACGGTAGACGGTAGACGGTAGACGGTAGACGGTAGACGGTAGACGGTAGACGGTAGACGGTAGGAAAGGATAACGCCCACGATGACCGCACCGCTCACCGGCCGCCTCCGGCACGACTGGACGGCCCATGACCTGGCAGGGATGACCTGGCCGGAGGCGGACCGGCGGCTGGGACCGGGGTCGATCGCGCTGCTGCCGATCGGGGCGATCGAGGCGCACGGGCCACACCTGCCGCTGGATACGGACGTGATCATCGCTCGGGCGACTGCGGGGCACGCGGCGTACCGCCTGGCGGCGCGGGGTGATGTGCCGGTCGTGCTGCCGCCGATCACCTATGGGGTCAGCCGGGTGGGCACCTGCTTCGCGGGGACGACGCCGGTCGGGCCGGAGCTGGTGGCGGGACTGGTGGCGACGGTGCTGGCGGAGGTGGCGCGGCAGGGAGTGTGCCGGTTCGCGGTGGTCAATGCCCACCTGGAGCCCGCCCACGTGGCGGCGGTCGAGGCGGGGATCGCGGCGTTCTTGGCGGGGGAAGCCGGGGGATGCACGGTGGCGTTCCCGGACCAGCGGCAGCCGCGTTGGGCGGCGATGCTGTCGGAGGAGTTCCGGCGCGGGGCACGCCATGCCGGCGGGTACGAGACGTCGCTGCTCCTGGCGGCGGCGCCGGAGACGGTGCGGGAGGATATGCTGGTTGGCCTGCCTCCCGTCTGGGTGGACTTGCCAGAGCGGCTGCGGGCCGGAGCGACCACCTTCTCCGAGGCGGGCGGCGTGGACGGCTACTTCGGCGACCCGGCGAGCGCGTCGGCGGCGGAGGGGGCGTGGTTGTTCGGGCGGCTGGCGGAGATTGTTCTCCTGTGTTTGGACGAGGCGGTGGCGGGGGTCGAGCATGGGCGGTGAGATCGACCCGTCACTGCGCCTCTCTGACGAGGAACGGGGAATGCTCACGGGCGTTGCCGGGGAGGCTGTCCGGCTTGCGATGCGGATCCTCTGCCGGGTAGCGCCTGCCTATGGAGCGAGGGCGCTGCTGCCGATCACGCGAGCGCACATAGACGGCTGCATCTACGAGGGAGAGGCGGGGCTTGCCTTCGCGGAACGGCTGGCGGCGGCCGGGGGGCAGGTCCGGGTACCGACCTCGCTGAACGTGATCTCGCTGGACCGGGAGCGATGGCGGGATCACGGGCTGTCCGAGGGGTACGCCGATGGGGCGGCGCGACTGGGTCAAGCCTACGTCTCGATGGGGGCGACGCCGGCGTTCACCTGCGCGCCCTACCAGACGGCGGACCGGCCGACCTTCGGAGAACAGGTGGCGTGGGCGGAGTCGAACGCGGTCGCATTTGCCAACGCGATCATCGGGGCCCGGACGAACCGGTATGGGGACTACCTCGACGCCGCCTGCGCTCTGACCGGCCGCGCGCCGGCGGCCGGTCTGCATCTCGATGAGCCGCGCCTGGGCACGGACATCGTGAAACTGGTCGGCATCTCGCCGGAGCTGATGGCGGATGATACGTTTTGGCCAGTCCTGGGATATCACCTCGGCGAAGTGGTCGATGACGAAGTGCCAGTCGTGGTCGGGCTCGGGGAATCGCCGGGGGAGGACGCCTTGAAGGCGCTGGCGGCGGCGGCGGCGACCTCGGGATCGGTGGCGATGTTCCACCTGGTCGGGATCACGCCGGAGGCGGCGACGCTGGAGGAGGCTACCGGAGGCCGGGCGGCGCGGCGCACGGTGCGGGTGACCCTGTCCGACCTGCGGGCGACGCGGGATCGCCTGGACTCGGCGGGACCACGGGACCGATTGGGGCTGGTGGCATTCGGCAGCCCGCATTGCAGCCTGGCGGAGTGCAGGCGGTTGGCGGAGTTGATGGCGGGGAGGAGGGCGGCGGCGGAAGTCGACGTCTGGGTGACGACGAGCCGGGCGGTACGCGACCTGCTCGCGTGGGGCGGGGAATTGGCGACGCTGGAAGCGTTCGGGGCGACGGTAACGGCGGACACCTGCATCGTGGTGTCGCCGCTGGTGCGGCAAAGTGGGACGACGATGATGACCAACTCGGCCAAGTACGCCCACTACGGACCCGGCATCACCGGGAACCGGGCCAGCTTCGCCTCGACGGTGGACTGCGTCGCGTCGGCCGAGGCGGGCCGGGTGCTACGGGAGGCCGGGCCGTGGGAGGCATGACGGATCCCCCGGCCGATGGGCGACGGGGGGAACCGGGCGCCGACACGAGGACCGTCGTCGAAACGCCCATCGGTCCTGACATGGGATGGGAGTCCATCACCACGGTCCCGTCCATGGCCGCTGCGGTGACGCTGCCGGTCACCTGGTCGGTGGCGCCGGTCGAGGGCCAAGCCGTCTCGGGAGAAGCGTTGGTCACGGACGTGCCGCTCAGCCTCTGGGGCGGCTTCGACCCGGGGCGCGGAGTGGTGATCGACGAGCGACATCCCCTGCGAGGCGCGACGCTCTGCGGTCGGGTGCTGGTGATGCCGTCCGGTCGTGGGTCATGTTCGGCGAGTGGGGTGCTGCTCGAGAGCATCTGTCTCGGGACCGGGCCGGCGGCGATCCTGACGCACCGGCCCGACCCGATCCTGACCCTGGGGTCGGTACTGGCGGAGGAACTGCACGGGCTGACGGTCCCGGTCGGGACGCTGGCGGGGGACGTTGCGGACTACATGGGGTTGACAGGGCAGACCGTGACGTTGACGCCGACGGGCATCACGATCGGTGCAGAGAAACTGGGGGGCATCGCCAATGCCGGACCGGCATCCGATCCATAGGCCCGGGCAGGGACGTGATGAATCGGACCGCGGTCCCGGCCAGGCTGGGCCCTCGTCGGTGACGGAAGGATGATCAGCCTTGCGTCCCGATCCGGCTCACCACCGATGGGGGATCGCCCGGGACGGTGTGCGCGGAGATAGTGTGGACTGGTAGAGTGCCGCGAGCGGGCTCCGACCGGCCGACTCGTTGCCAGAGCCGATGCCCGACCCGTTCGTGCCGGACCGCCGGGGCTGCCCACGGTGTCCGGCTTGAGTGACCTCCGAAGGAGCAGAGATCCCATGCGGAACGCGTTCCCGCGCCTGCGACGCCTGATCGACGTCGTCACGGCGCTACCGGGCAAGGTGGCCTGGCCAACGCGGCAACCGGCCCTCGTGCCGGTGCCCGTCCGCTCGGACCAGACGCGGCGACGGCGGTAGGAGGCGGTCTCTGCGAGGCGCCCACGCACCCGATGCTTGGCGCGGATGTTCGGCCGGGCAGATAGCTGAAGTGTTGGAGCTTCCGCAGCGGCGGGGTCCCGCCAACGGAGGGTGCCGCTGTCGTCACCCCGATACGATCCGGTGCCGACGCCGATACACGCCAACGGAAAAGGTGAAACGGGGCGTACCGATTGCCGGTGCGCCCCGTTCGTTCGTCTCGCGCGACGGGTGGGACTAGGTCGTCAGGGCGACCGGTCGGGCGAGGGGGACGCCGGCGGCCTCGGAGAGCATCTGGGCCTTATCGGTCTGTTCCCAGGTGAGGGCGAGGTCGGTTCGGCCGAAGTGACCGTAGGCGGCGGTCTGGCGGTAGATCGGGCGACGGAGATCCAGGGCGTCGATGATCGCCCCCGGGCGTAGGTCGAAGTGCTCGCGGACCAGGCGCTCGATCACGGCGTCGGGGACTCGGCCGGTCCCGAAGGTCTCGACGAAGATCGAGACCGGGTGCGCCTTCCCGATAGCGTAGGAGATCTGGATCTCGAACCGGGAGGCCAGGCCAGCGGCGACCACGTTCTTCGCCACGTAGCGGGCGGCGTAGGCGGCCGAGCGGTCGACCTTGGTGGCGTCCTTGCCACTGAAGGCACCCCCACCGTGGCGAGCCATGCCGCCGTAGGTATCGACGATGATCTTGCGGCCGGTCAGGCCGGCGTCGGCGGCCGGGCC
>CADCWH010000095.1 GCA_902806395.1 uncultured Thermomicrobiales bacterium
CCGAACGATCCATCCCGGTATTGGGTGCCGGCGCGGACCAGCTTGGCGGATCTCCCAGCGCTGGCCCGTCGAGTCTCAGGGCATGATACTGCTGGGAGACACGGTTTCGACTCGGTCCAGGAAGTCCTCGAGGACTCGTCGATAGCGCGCCGGTTCCTCCACGTGAGCCATGTGCGCGCTCTGTTCAAAGATCACCACCTCGGAATTCGGGATGCCACGCCTGAGCATCTCGGCGAGATCTGGTGTCGCCTCGTCGTAGCGTCCTGCCGTCACAAGCGTAGGGGTGGCGATCTCGCCCAACCGATCGCTCACGTCCCAGTCCCGCAGGGTCCCGGTGGCATGGAACTCACTCGGTCCCCACATGGTGGTGTAGACCTCGTGGCGGAGGCGCTCATGGCTCCGTTTCACGAAATCCGGCCACTCGGCGAGGCGACAGACGTGCCGTCGATAAAACGTCATCATCAGGTCCTGATACTCGGGGTCGTCGGTCGTGTGATTCGCTTCATGGTGGAGAAGGACCCGCTGCACCTCGGGCGGCAAGTCTGCCCGCAGCCGGTTCGCCTCGGTGATCCACGCCGGTGCGCTGGCCGTGGTGCTCGCGAGGATCAGGCTGTCTAAGCCGGCGGGTTGGGTCAAGGCGTATTCCAGGGCCAGCATGCCACCCCATGAGTGTCCGAGCACGTGGACGCGCTCGAGGCCGAGTGCGTCACGGACACGAGCAACTTCCTCGACGAAGAGTTCGATGGTCCAGAGGGAAGGATCACTCGGCTGGTCGGAATGACCACAGCCCAGCTGATCGTAGAAGATCACTCGCCGCCGGCTCGTCGCGAGCGCTTCGAGAGGCAGCAGAGAGTCATGCGGCGCGCCGGGCCCGCCGTGCAGACACAGGAGCGGCGCCTTCCCAGGGTCTTCGCGCTCGCCAACGATGCGATACCAGACGTTGTGCCCCCGGAACGAGACGTGTCCTTCTGCGGCGGCAAGGTGCTGGGTCATTGGTGTCCTCCGCGTTCGGCCATGAGGTCTTGCCCGGTACTGTACCTGGCCGGTAGACGCGATCATCATGGGTAACCGCTGTCTCGACCATCGCCGCTGACCCGACTCACCTTGGGGGGCGGGAGCACCGGGGCCCGATCCGACCCCCGGATCAGTGCGAGCCGATCACGATGTCCCAGTGGGGCGCTAACAGGGATCGGCATCACCCGTCTGCGGCGGTCGGGAGTCTAACCCCGCGAGTGATGACCGAGGCGAGCCTGTCGGGCGCGGGACGACGGACTGCCTACTCCTGCCCAAGACGATCATCTCGGATGACCGTCCCGCCGGCTCGCGCAGACCCGCGGCCGCCTGCCAAGGACCCGCGTTGACGGTGCCTGGGGCCTATGGTAGCGTGCCGAACTTGACCACGCGTGAGTCGATCGGGACCGGGCCATATCTACAGATCCGCCGGCGCGGACCTCTGTGCCAATGACCACTCATCCGGCCTGCGCCGGCGAGTGATTCGATGGACGGGTGGATCGACCAGACCAATGGGGGAACCATGGCTACGACTGACGTCGGCGGACCGACCACGGACTTCTTGCACGCCCGTCTCGATCGGCGTCACTTGCTGAAGGTGGCGGCGATCACCGGCGGTGCGGCATCGCTCGGCGGGATGCTGACGCCCTTCCAGGCGGCCCACGTCGCGGCCCAAGAGGCGCAGTCCGGCGGGACACTGATCGTCAGGCTCGATTCCGACATCATCGGAGTCGATCCCCATGGTGCCTCGGCCGGGATCGACCGGAACGTTTACACGTCCGTGTACGACGGGCTCGTCACGATCGACAAGGACTTGAACTTCGTTCCGGCCCTGGCCGAATCGTTCGATACGCCTGACGAAATGACCTACGTCTTCAAACTGCGCCCGAACGTCACCTTCCACGACGGAACGGCGTGTGACGCGGCGGCGGTGAAGTGGAACTTCGACTGGATCCTCGACGAGGCAAATGCGTCACCGCGCCGGTCCGAGTTGGTCGACATCCAGGAGGTCGTGGTCGACGATCCGCTCACGGTTCGGATCGTCCTGAAGAACCCGTTCGCGCCTTTCCTGGCGATTATCTCCGACCGGGCAGGTTACATCGTGTCCCCGGCCGCGCGGCAGCAGTTTGGTGAGGACTACCAGCGGAATCCCGTCGGGACGGGACCGTTCCGATTCGTGGAGTGGATCAAGGACGATCACATCACGTTCCAGCGATTCGATGACCACTGGGAAGAGGGATTGCCGTATCTCGACGAGATTCGGTACCGCCCGATCCCCGACGCCACCGTCGCCCTCACCGAACTGAAGACGAATAACATCGGCTTCTTCTTCGGGATCGACCCGAAGGACGTCGAAGATGTGAAGTCGACGCCGAATCTCCAGTATCTCGAAGGACTGGGCGTCGGTTACCAAGGTCTCTGGATCAATACCGCCCAGGGGCCCTTGGCGACGAAGGCGTTGAGGGAGGCCGTCGCGTTCGCGGTCGATCGGGATGCGTTGTTCGCGGCGGCCTACTACGGAGTCGGGCAGATCGCCCATGGTCCGATCGCCCCGAGCAGTTGGGCGTTCGACCCGGAATTCCGCAGTCGTCCCCGGGACTTGGACCAGGCTCGGGCGAAGCTGCAGGAGGGCGGGCAGCCCGATGGGTTCCCGTTGCTGCTCAAGGTGGCGAATACCCCACTTGGTCGCACGATCACCCAGATCGTCCAGGCCAACCTGCAGGAGGTCGGGATCGAGGTCGAGATCCAAACCCTTGAGTTCGGTGCCCTGCTCGAGGCTGGGGAGCAAGGGACCTTCGACGCCCTGAGCCTGGGGTGGAGCGGCCGCATCGACCCCGACGGCAACATTCAGCCGATCTTCCACAGTGGCGGAGCGTTCAACTATGGCAAGTACAACAATCCGCAGGTGGACCAGCTGATCGCCGACGGCCGGACGACGAGCGACCGGGAAGAGCGAACGCGTATCTACCGGGAGATCCAGCGCATCATCAATGAGGATGCGGCCTACGTCTTCACCTATTTCCCGCCCGCGTCGTTCGGTGCGGCCGACTACGTGCAGGGGTTCACGGTGACGCCAGACGCCCTCATGCGTTTCAGGACCGTCTGGCTCGACGAGTCCTAGCCGATGGCGAGGTTCATCGGGAGTCGCCTGATCACGATGATACCGGTGCTGCTGTTCGTCAGCGTCGCCGTCTTCCTCATGGTGCATCTCACGCCGGGGGATCCGGTCAAGCTGATGTTGGGCGAGGACGCGGGGCCGGAAGCGGTCGCGGCCCTGCAGAGAGACCTGGGACTCGATCGGTCGCTGCCCGTGCAATACACGCGGTGGCTCGGCGATGTCCTCACAGGTGACCTGGGGCGGTCGATCCGGACGAATCAGCCCGTCTTCGAGGCGATCGTCTCTCGACTCCCTGTGACCTTGGAATTGGCGTTCCTATCGATGCTGCTCGCGCTGGCCGTTGGACTGCCGACGGGGATCCTCGCGGCCATCAAGCGGAACTCACCACTCGATACCGCGAGCACGACGGTCGCGCTGCTGGGGATCTCTCTACCCAGCTTCTTCGTCGGCATCCTGCTCATCCTGCTTCTCGCGCAGCAGCTCCGGCTCTTGCCCCCCAGTGGCTATGTGCCATTCCGCGAGGATCCGGTGCAGAACCTCAAGCTGATGATCATGCCCTCGATCGCGTTGGGCGCCGCCTTGGCCGGGATCCTGTCCCGGATGATGCGGTCCAGTCTCTTGGAAGTGCTGGGAGCGGATTACATACGGACGGCGCGCGCGAAGGGCCTGAACGACCGCAGGACCATCCTCGGTCACGGGCTCAAGAACGCGCTGCTGCCGGTCGTGACCGTTGTCGGTCTCCAGACCGGTGCTCTCCTCGGGGGGGCTATCCTGACCGAGACGATCTTCGCGTTGCCCGGCGTTGGGCGACTGGTGATCGACAGCATCTTTGCCCGTGACTTTCCCATGGTCCAGGGGGTCGTCCTCTTTCTCGCCTTGGTGCGCGTCCTCAGCAACCTGGTGGCCGATATCACGTACGTCCAACTGGATCCGAGGATCTCCTACACCTGAGTGGTGGAAGGGTGGAGCCATGGAAGCTGATGCCGGCGTGCAGGTCGCGGGACGTTCCGGTCCGCTCCACGTGCCGGTGGCAGCTGCATCGCCGGCGCGACAGTTCGTGCGCCGACTCGCGCGAAAGCCACGAGCCGTGATCGGAGGAGCGGTCATCGCGGCGATGGTGGTCGCCGCGGTCTTCGCGCCGGTCGTCGCTCCATACGATCCCACCAAGCAGGATTTCACCAACCTGCTGCAGGGGCCATCACCTGCTCATCTCCTGGGCACCGATGAGCTCGGCCGCGACACCTTGAGCCGGGTGATCTACGGAGCCCGGGTCTCGCTCCAGGTCGGGATCATTGCGGTTGGGTTGTCCCTCATCGTCGGGGGCGGCCTGGGGTTGATCTCGGGATATTCCGGCGGGGTCGTTGACACGGTCATCATGCGGATCATGGATGGTCTCCTCGCCTTCCCAGCCCTGGTCCTGGCCCTGGCGATCACGGCGATGCTCGGCCCGAATCTCAGGAACGCCATGATCGCGATCGGGGTGACGGGCATTCCCTCATTTGCCCGGTTGATCCGGGGCCAGGTACTCGTGGTCCGAGACCTAGAGTATGTCCAAGCGGCCCACTCTGTGGGCGCTCGTCACGGGCGCATCATGGTGCGCCATGTGTTGCCGAACACGATCGCGCCCATCATCGTCGAAACGTCCGTCGCGATCCCGGCGGCCATCCTCGCGGAGGCGGGTCTGAGTTTCCTTGGCCTGGGCATCCAGCCCCCGATGCCGAGTTGGGGGGCGATGATCAACACCGCCCAGGGGTACATGCAGCGGGAGCCATGGATCGCGATCGCACCGGGTGCCGCGATCCTGGTGGCGGTCCTGGCGTTCAACTTTCTGGGCGACGCGCTACGGGACGCCCTCGACCCACGGTTGAAGTGATGACCCCCGATCCAGACTTTTCCCTGCCACGAACAACGAGTCGAGGCGTCGCGTTCACCGAGCTGGGCCATGGTCCGGCGCTGCTCACGATCCATGGTGGTCCGGGAATGGATCATCGGCTGTTTCGCCCGTACCTTGACCCGCTTGCCGAGCATCTCCGGCTAGGGTATTTCGATCTGCCTGGCCATGGTCAGTCCGGGCCGATGTTGGACGAGAGCCTGTCCGGCATGGCAGAGGCGATCGACGATGTCCGGACTGCCCTCGGGGCACCGACCATCGCCTTGCTGGGGAGTTCCTACGGCGGGTTCCTCGCCCTGACCTACGCGTTGGCCCATCCTGATACCGTCTCGGCCCTAGTACTGGTCGGTACCACCGCGAGTCACGGGTTCCGCGACGAGTCGCTCAAGGTCGCGGAACGACGGGCGACGCCCGAGATGCTCGCCTCACTGGGTAGGCTCTGGGATGGCAGTCTGGAGAGTGATGCCGCGTTCGAACGGGCGTGGCGGAAGGTCTTCCCCTTGTATTTCCATCGCCTCCCACTCGCCGACATCGATGCGCTGGCACGACGAAGTCGGTACCGGTTGGACACCCGACGCCGGATCTTGCCGACCCTGCAACGCTATGACCTGCGCGAGCGGCTGCCGGAGATCACCGTTCCGGTCCTCATGATCACCGGTCGGCATGACTGGATCACGTCCGTGCGGCAGGCCGAGGAGTTGGTCGCTGGGCTCCCCCGTGGTCGGCTCGTCGTCTTCGAGGACAGCGGCCATTACCCGTTCATCGAGGAGCCAGGTCGGTTCCTCGACGTCGTGCGAGCCTGGCTGGCGGTGCATCTGCCCTCGACCCAATCGGCTGATGCCACGACAGGACGTGCCCAGGGAGGATGAGTCGTGGGACTGAGTGCTGAGCAGATCATGACCCTGGAACTCCAACACGGCGGCACCGTGGCCGGCGTCCCGGGTCCACCGCGGGACGTGACGATGGCCCGACACGGGATGGTGGCGTCAGCCCACCACCTCGCCAGTGAAGTCGGGTTGGAGATGCTGCGCCACGGCGGGAATGCCATCGACGCGGCCGTGGCGGCGGCGGCACTGCTCACGGTGGTGGAGCCTCGGAATGGGCACCTGGGCGGTGACACCTTCATGCTGATCCACCTCGCCGCCGAGGGACGGGTGGTGGCCCTCAACGGGAGCGGGGCCGCCCCCGCCGCCGCGACGCCCGAGCGCTATCGCGACCTCGGCGGCATCCCCGATGACGGCCTGCTGGCGTCGACCGTGCCCGGCACGGTCAGTTGCTGGGCGCTGGCCCTCGATCGCTACGGGACCCGGTCGCTGGAGGAGGTATTCGCCGCCGCCATCGACTACGCGGATCGGGGTGTGCCGGTCACGGCCCGGCTGCATCGCCTGCTCAGTCTCGACGCGCCCACCTATCGGAAGTTCCCCGATAGCGCGCGGGTCTTTCTCCCGGACGGTGACGTGCCCTCCGAGGGGACCCTGTTCCGCCAGCCGGCCCTGGCCCAGAGCCTCCGACGCATCGCCGCCGGGGGCCGGGACGAATTTTACCGGGGCACACTCACGGAAGAGATGGTCCAGTCGGCCGGGCAGCAGGGCGGGCTGTTCACCGTCGAGGATTTCGCGTCTCACTGGACCGACGAGCGCGACCCGGTGTCGATCGAGTACCGAGGCTTCACCGTTTACGAGCAGCCGCCCGTCTCCCAGGGCATCACCGTGCTGCTCGCCCTCAACATCCTTCGCGAGTTCGACCTCCGTGGCATGGGCCACGGCTCATCCGCGGCGATCCACCTGATGCTGGAGGC
>CADCWH010000096.1 GCA_902806395.1 uncultured Thermomicrobiales bacterium
GAACATCCACCAGTCCCGCCACCACTGACGGCAGTGCTCCGTCCATCCCGGCGGCCACGATGACGACCTGACAGCCGTGTGCCATGGCTCGCTCCAACGGTCGAACCAACCGGTGTAGCCCCGCCACGCCTACATCGTTGATGGCAACAACATCACAACCCATTTCCTCTGCCATCATCCGGGCCTCTCCAGCGACCGGTAGGTCCGACGTCCCGGCAGCGACGATCGCGACTCGGCCACCGGATGGAGCGATCATATTGCCGGGTCGGGCCAACGTGACCGTCCGAGCCACCACATCGATTCTGATTTGCATGTCGCCCTCCAGGGTCTCGCGGAGGTGCTCCATGGTGTCCGCCCGGCAGCGGGCAGCGAGAGACCGGCCATTGATCGAAGCGAGCCGGACCAACGCGTCGCGGACTTGCTGATTGGTCTTGTGCTCCGCCAGGACGACTTCCGGGATGCCGGTTCGGGCACGACGCGAGGGGTCGAGCCGTAATCCGGTGTCGGGCCGGCCGTCCTCCTGGTCGGGCTCCGGTCCCAGAGCCGCCCGGA
The DNA here is from genome assembly GCA_902806395.1 of uncultured Thermomicrobiales bacterium. The sequence continues at coordinate 553 of CADCWH010000096.1, forward strand.
TGGCATCGAATGGTCGTGGCCGCGATGTCTCGCTCATGTCACCCCGCCCCGCGGTCCGACCCGTCGGCTCTCCGGATCGGCGGGTTCTTTCGGGGCCGGTGGAGCGACCGCGTCCGACCGCTCCAGAAGCGCGAGGAACTCCCGGTTCCCGGCCGGACCCGTGATCGGGGAGACCATCAAGTCCCGCACGTCGAACCAAGCTGACGCGATGGTCAGGACCTCGGTCAGCACACGAGCATGGATGGCGGCATCGCGCACGACTCCGCCCTTACCCACGTCGCGTGGCCCCGCCTCGAATTGAGGCTTGATGAGTGGCACGCACGTGCCACCGGACCGGAGCAGGCGGGCCGCGACCGGCAGGATGAGTCTGAGAGAGATGAACGAGACATCGATCACGACGATGTCCACGGGCTCCGGCAGCCCGGCCAAGTACCGTGCATTGGTCCGGTCCATCACGACGACTCTCGGGTCGTCACGGATCGTCTGGTGGAGTTCACCGTAGCCCACGTCCACGGCGTACACACGAGCGGCCCCACGCTGCAGCGCGACATCGGTAAATCCGCCGGTACTGGCGCCAAGGTCGGCGACGACTGCCCCATCGCAGGAGACACGGAAGACATCGAGAGCGGCGTCGAGCTTGGTCCCGCCGCGGCTAACGAATCGGGGCGGGACGGAGAGCGCGATCTCGTCGCCAGCATCGACAGGAGTGCTGGCGTGGCGGACCGGGTTGCCATTGAGCAAGACGTCTCCGGCAAGGATGAACGCCTTGGCCCGCGACCGGCTCTCCAACAGGCCTCGCCCGACTACGGCCTCGTCCAGGCGCTGGCGACGAGACCTTGGTCCGCTCACCCCGTCTGACCCGTGCGAGCCAAGAATGGCGCGGTCTGGGCATGGCAGAGGGCGATCGCCAGGGCATCGGCCGCGTCGTCGGGCCGAGGGATTGCGTCGAGCCCCAAGATGATCCGGACCATCTCCTGCATCTGCTTCTTGTCCGCCTTGCCATACCCAGCGATGGCGTGCTTGACCTCTGAAGGACTGTATTCGGCGACCGTCACTCCCGACCGCGCGGCCGCGAGGAGGACCACTCCCCTCGCCTGCCCGACGGCGATGGCCGTCGTGACGTTGCGGGCGAAGAAGAGCTGCTCGATCGCCAGGATCTCGGGTCGATGGTCACGGATCAGTCCGGTCACCGCGTCGAAGAGGTACGACAGGCGATCCGGCATAGGGGCCCCAGGCTCGGTCGCGAGCGCCCCGAAGTCGCGCAGGACTGGCCGGGGACCGTCCTCGATGATGCCGAACCCGAGCAACGCCGTGCCGGGGTCCACGCCGAGCACGATCACCCGTCGCCCCTGTCTGTCCCGGCTATGGTCGGGCCTCGACCAGGGCCTCGTCCGGCACGTCGAGGTTGGAATAGACCTGCTGGACATCGTCCAGGTCATCGAGCTTATCGAGCAGCCGGAGCGCCTTGACCGCGATGTCCGGATCGGGGGCCATCGTTGTGGTCGGCCGCATCGTCAGTTCGGCCGAATCGGCCTCGAATCCGGCCGACGACAGCACCTCCTGGACGCGGTGGAGGCTCTGCGGATCGGTCCAGACCTCGACCGTTTCGTCCTCGACCTGGACATCGACCGCACCGGCGTCGATCGCGAGCAGGGCGAGATCATCGGCCGCGTCGGCGTTGGCGGTGATGGAGATGAGTCCCATCTGGTCGAACATCCAGCCGACGCTGCCGTTCTCGCCGAGGGTGCCTCCGCTCCGCGTCAATGCCGCCCGAACCTCACCGACCGTCCGGTTCTTGTTGTCAGTCATCGCCAGGATCATCACCGCGACGCCGCCGGGACCATATCCCTCGTAGTAGATTTCTTCATAGTTCTCGCCGCCATGCTCGGCGGAGCCGCGCTCGATCGCGCGGTCGATGTTGTCTTTGGGCATGCTCTCCGCTCGGGCCCGGTTCACCGCCAACCGCAATCGCGGATTCAGTTCCGGATCCGGCAAGCCCGCCCGCGCGGCAACCGTGATTTCGCGGGCCAGTCTGGTGAAGATCTGCCCTCGCTTGGCGTCGGCCGCCCCCTTCTTCCGCTTGATCGTCGACCACTTAGAGTGACCAGACATCGCCTATGACTCCCTCGATCCACCATCCGACCACGAAGTCGACACCGCGGGCTGACCGGGCCACCCGGACGTGGCGCGACAGGCGGGAGTATAGCACCGGGTTCCCTTAGCACCGGTCGGGACCCCGTGGGCGCCGATCGGGACTGGGCACCTTCACGCCCCCTTGAAACATGGGCAAAGCTGATCTAAGCTCTTGGTACGAACCGGACCACAGGGCGATCGCCGAATGGCGGCCACGACGAAGGGAGTAGACTCTAACGTAGTCATCCCGTCGCCGGAGGCCGCGATCAGGTGTCGCTGCCAATGCTGACGGGCATCGCGATGTCGCGATAGACCGAGAACCCCGCGTGCCGCGACCCGCCGCGGCCGCTCCGCCGTCAGCGAAGAGGTGGTGATTCCGGTATGGTCACGAGTCTGATCACCAAAGGCAAGCACCAGGGGTACCTGCTTTCGGACGAGATCATCGCCGCGTTCCCCAACGCCGAGGAACAACTCGAGTCGCTGGACGATTTTTATACTTCCCTCCTCGATGCCGGAGTCGAGGTCCTCGACGAGGCGCCCGTACCCTCACCCGCAGCTCTCGTGAACGGACGACCCGCCCCAGTGGCTCCGGCGGCGAATGCCCACCGTCACCTGCCCGAGGAAGTGGTCAACGCCGGGGTCAGCGATTCCGTCCGGCTCTACCTCCAGGAGATCGGCGAGACCAACCTGCTGACCATGCAGGAAGAAGTGTGGCTCGCGACCCGGATGGAGCGCGGCCTGATGGCAGAAGCGCGCCTGGCCGAAGAGATCCTTGACGACATCGAACGGGCCGATCTCCTGGCTGACAAGCTAGACGGCGAGGCCGCCCGCACCCACCTGATCCAGGCCAATCTGCGTCTCGTGGTCTCCGTCGCCAAGAAGTACATCGGTCGGGGTCTCTCCTTCTTGGACTTGATCCAGGAGGGCAACATCGGCCTGATGAAGGCCACCGACAAGTTCGACTACAAGCGCGGGTTCAAATTCAGCACGTACGCCACCTGGTGGATCCGGCAGGCGATCACTCGGGCCATCTCTGACCAGAGCCGGACTATCCGCCTCCCGGTCCACGTCGGCGAGACGATCAACCGGGTCCGCAAGACGGGCCACCGACTCCAGCAGATTTTGGAGCGCGAGCCAACCAACGAGGAGATCGCCCGGGCGATGGACCTCACCGACGACAAAGTGCGTCAGGTCCTCGATGTCTCGCGGCACCCGGTTTCACTCGAAGCTCCGGTCGGCCAAGAGGGCGACGCCTTCCTGGGCGACTTCATCGAGGACCAATCCATCCCCGCCCCGATCGAGGTCGCTTCCCAGCAGTTGCTCCGGGCCCAAATTGGCGACGCGCTCGATAAGTTGACCGACCGCGAGCGCAAGATCATCCTGCTCCGCTACGGACTGGACGACGGCCGGTACCGGACGCTTGAGGAGGTCGGGCGTGAGTTCGGGATCACCCGGGAGCGCATCCGGCAGATCGAGGCCAAGGCCCTCCGCAAGTTGCGCCACCCGATGTTTAGCCGGAATCTGAAGGGCTACCTCGAATAGAGGAACGTGTCCCGCAAACTGTGATCGCGACACCGACACCCGGGCGACCCTTCGCCCGGGTGTCTTCTTTGTCCCCCTACTCTGCCACGGCCTCGGGTGCTCGGAAGACGAGCGACACGTTATGTCCGCCGAAACCGAGGGAGTTGCTCATCACGGCATCGACCGCCACGTTTCGGGACACATTCGGGATCACGTCGATGTCGCAAGCCGGATCGGGGGTTTGGTAGTTGATCGTCGGCGGGAGGCAGCCGGTCTCCATCGCCTTGATGCTGATGACGGCCTCGATCGCACCGGCGGCGCCGAGCAGGTGCCCCGTCATCGACTTGGTAGAACTCACCGGCAGGGTCGCTAGCCGTTCGCCGAATACGAGCCGGAGCGCCTGTGTCTCCAGTTCCTCGTTCAGCTTGGTCGAGGTGCCATGGGCATTGACGTACCCGATTGCGTCCGGATGCAGACCGGCGTCCGCTAGGGCAAGGGTCATCGCCCGCGCCGCCCCCACCCCACCCGGCGCCGGTTGGACGATGTGGTTGGCATCATCGGTGGAACCGTACCCCGCGAGTTCCGCCAACGGACGTGCGCCGCGGCGCCGGGCGTGGTCGACGGATTCAAGGACGAGCGTCGCCGCCCCCTCCCCCATCACGAAGCCGTCGCGTCCCAGGTCGAACGGGCGGCTCGCCCCTGCCGGGTCCTCGTTCCGCGTCGAGAGGGCACCCATCGCATTGAAGCCGGCGATCGCCAGGCGAGCGATCGGGGCCTCCGAACCGCCCGCGATCACCACGTCGGCATCGCCCCGCTCGATCAGTCGCATCGCCTCGCCGATGGCGTGGGCGGCGCTGGCGCAGGCAGAGGTCGGAGCGAAGTTCGACCCCGTCGCGCCAAGCGCGATTGCCACATTGCCGGCCGCCATGTTGGGCAGCAACATCGGCACGAAGAAGGGGCCGAGGCGACGGGGACCCTTCTGGTGGAGGGTCATCGCCCCAGACTCGATCGTCTCGATCCCACCCATCGCCGTGCCGATGATGACCGCGACCCGGGATTGGTCTTCACCCGCCATGTCGAGGCCGGCGGCCTCGACAGCTCCCAGGGCCGTGCTGACGGCGTACCAACTGAAGCGGTCCATCCGCCGGACCAATTTTCGGTCGATCCTGGCCTCAGGATCGAAATCGGTCACCTCGCCCGCGAAGCGCGTTTCCAGGTCGTCGGTCTCACACCGGGTCACCGTCGCGACCCCCGACCTGCCGGCCGCGATCGCCTCCCAGGCGGTCTCGAGCCCGGTGCCGACCGGCGACACGATGTCCATCCCCGTCACCACCACTCGTCGTCCCGCCTCTGTGGTCATCTTCCGTCCCTCCCGGCGCTCGCCGCCGTCGCCCTCATGCCTTGTGGGTCAGTCGTGACCATGATACGCTCGCGGCGTGACCGCTTCGGCGGTGTTCGTGATGCCAGATGATGTCTTGAGCCGATTCACTTGAGTCGGGAGCTCGCCGGCGTGGCGTCCGCGCCGCGTCCGGTTGGCGCCCACCTGCAAACGCAGGTTCAACGACTCCATCGCACACGGCACAGGCGGTGGCGGTCACGTCGCCACACCAGTCCCTCCCGCACCGTATCCCGCCCGACCCCCGCCCATGACGATCACCGGCCCATGTGCCGGGGAGGAGGCCGTCGCGTGATCGTCATCGTCCTCGGTCCCGACCGCGAGATGGCCCGCCGATCCGTCGAGGCATTGGTCCGGGAACACGACCCCGAGGGACAGAATACCGCCGTCCTCGACGGGCGAACCGCCTCGGTCGCCGACGTGACGACCCGGGCTGGTGCCGCCGGCTTCTTCGGCCAGCCGCGCGTCCTGGTCGTGCAGGACTTGCTCGGCCGGTGGTCGCGTGGTGATGCCGACGGCGGTGGAGACGAGGTACCGAAAACCGCGATGAAGGGTTTCGACGTCACGACCCTCTTCGCCGCCATCCCCGCGGAGAACGTCCTGATCCTGACGGACCCGAATCTGTCCACGGTCCCGGCCGCTGTCAAGAAAGCGTTGCCTCCCGGCACGAGGGTGATCGAGGGCGATCCACCACGCGGCCCTGCCCTGTTGTCCTGGCTCGCCGAGATCGCCGCCGCAGCCGGTGCCAGCCTGGACCAAGCGACCGCCCGTCATCTCGCCGACCACCTGTTTCCGAAAGCGTGGACGAGTAAGCCGGCCAATCCCCGCTATGACCGTCCGCCGGACCTCGAGTTGGCACGCAATGAGGTCGAGAAGTTGGCCGCCGGGGCCAATTTCGGCCGGATCGAGCGCCGACACATCGATGCCCTCTCCCCGCGCGGCGAACAGGACCGCCTCTTCCCGTTCACTGACGCCGTGGCACAGGGTCGACTCCCAGCAGCGCTGCTAGAGCTCGACCGGCTCCTGGCGGAAGGGGACGAACCGTTCCGCCTGACGGCCCAGCTCCACCAGCAGGTCGAGATGCGCTTCGCCCTGGCGGCGGGCGGACCCCGCCGAGACCCTGTCGCGATCGGGCGTGATCTCGGCCTCCCCAACCCTGCCCGAATGTCCAGCGTCGCCGCCAATCGCCGTTCGCGGGACGGGGCCGATCGAGACCTCCTGCTCCGGACCCTGGAAACCGAGCGGCTGATGAAATCCGGTGGGTTGCGCAGCCCGGAGGACGTCATCTATCACTTGGTCACCGGCCAAGCGTTGGCCGGACGTGACGACGGGGGAGGAACCTAAGTCCCTCCCCCGTCGACCCATCGTGGTTCGTTCCCGCAGTCGATGCCGCCCGATCCAGTCAAGAGCCGGATGCGACCCTCAACGCGTTGAACTTCGCCATCAGGCGAGACTTGCGGCGCGCCGCGTTGTTACGGTGGATGACGCCCTTCGATCGCACCCGGTCGAGCGTGCTGACTGCCTGACGGGTAGCCACCTCGGCCGCCTCGACATCGCCGCCGCGGATCGCGATCTCGGCCTTCTTGACGAACGTCCGGGCCATTGATCTATAGGGTCGATTCTCGATCCGACGACGCTCCGAGACCCGGATCCGCTTCTGTGCCGACTTGCTGTGCGCCAACCTGTACCGTCCTTCTCACTTGAGTCGATGAGTTCGATTTTCGCTATCATCGGGCACACGACGGTACCCCGTGTCCTACACGCTGCTATCATGGTAGCAAATAATCCCAATGCGCTCAATGTGTCCGTCGGAGGGTAGCCGACGACCGACCCTTGCCCCGCACGACTTTTCCCGTTCATGAGGCTGACCGGCCTCTCCACCTGGCGGTATCTCGCGTGACCCAGACGGTTCCCACCAGCCAACGTGCGATGCGCCCCGACCAACCCACCCTCGTTTCTACCCCGATCGCCAGCCTGTCGACGGATGTCACCGAGACGGCAGTGGAGTCGGTCTCGCCAACGGCTGGCCCGGCCCTTCTCCGCAGCGCCGGGATCGTCGCCCTCGCCTTCGTCGCCAGCCGCCTGCTCGGCCTGGTGCGGGAAGTCATCGTCGCCAGCCGATTCGGGACCGAGGGCGACGCGAGTGCCTATGTCGCCGCCTTCCGCATCCCCGACCTGCTCTTCCTGATCATCATGGCTGGCTCGTTCGGTTCCGCGTTCGTCCCGGTGTTCGCCGGGTTCTTGGGGCGGGGTGACGAAGAACGGGCTTGGCGCCTGGCGTCGGCGGTCCTGACCTGGTCAGTGCTTGCCGTTGCGGTCCTCGCGGGCCTGTGCTTCGTGCTGGCCGGGCCCCTGACTTCGCTGATGGTGGGAGGGTTGGCGCCGGAGTACCAGCAGAAGACCGTCGACCTCATGCGTCTGCTTTTGCTCTCCCCCATCTTCCTCGGGCTCGGGATCGCCGCGAAGGGCATCTTGGAAGCCCAGGATCTCTATCTTTTCCCGGCGCTGTCTCCCTTGATCTACAACCTCGGAATCATCGTCGGTGGACTCCTCCTGTCGGACCGGTATGGCATCTACGCGTTCGGGATCGGCGTCGTGGTCGGGGCGATCGGGCACCTGGCGATCCAGGTCCCCGCACTGCTGCGCTCCGGACTTCGCTTCCGCCCGACGCTGGACCCGTCGGTCGAGGGACTCAGTACCGTCTGGACGCTGTTGTTGCCACGCGTCCTCGGACAGGCCGCCTTCCAGATCAACTTCATCGTCGTAACTCGCTTCGCCGGCTCGATCGACGACAGCTCGATCGCCGGACTCAACTACGCCTGGCAACTGCTGATGCTGCCCCACGGCATCCTGGCCCTCAGCATCTCGACCGTGATTTTCCCGTCGCTCTCGCGAATGTGGGACCAGGGGCGGACCGACGAGGTGCGCTCGCTCTTCATCGGCGCGATCCGGCCGCTGCTGTACCTCTCCATCCCCGCGAGCGTCGGCCTCTTCGCTTTCCGAGAGTCGATCGTGCGGGTCCTCCTCGAATTCGGAGACTTCGATGGTGATTCGACTTCCCTGGTGGCCGGTCCCCTCGCGTACTTCGCGATCGGCCTAGTCGGCTACGCCCTCGTGGAGGCCCTGACGCGGGTCTTCTACGCCATGCGAGACACCGTCACGCCGGTCATCGCCGGGGTCTCGACCATCGTCGTCAACGTGGTCCTCTGCGCACTCTTCGTCGGTCCCCTCGGCGTGTCCGGCCTCGCCCTCAGCCTCAGCCTGACCACGGCCATCGAGGGCGTGATCCTGGGCGCCGTGCTAATCGCCCGGTTGGGCGTCGGCCAGGTCGGGCTGGGATTCTGGTTATTCCAGGTCGGGCTGGCCTCGGCGGTCATGGTCGGATTCGTCGCCGCACTGGCCGGCCCAGTGGGGGACGCGATCGGCGGTGGCCAGCTGTCGGTCATCGGGCGAACCGCCGTGCTGGGGATAGCCGTGAGCCTGGCTGCCCTGGCGTATGGCTTCGTTTCGGTCGCCCTGGGGATCCCGGAACTGGGCCGGGTGAGTCGACCGCTCTGGCGCCGGGTCCAGGCATTGGCGGGACGCTTCGCCTGACGCGGGCCGAGGACTAGCTCGGCTATACTTCCTGGCTGATACCCTCTCCCATTCGCCGCGAGTTGCCCCCGAATGACCCACGACGACCACCGGCAACGCATCCGCAACTTCAGCATCATCGCCCACATCGACCATGGCAAGTCCACCCTGGCGGACCGCCTGCTGGAGACGACCCACACCGTGGCCGGTCGCCAGATGGTCGCCCAGATGCTCGACAACATGGACCTGGAGCGTGAGAAAGGCATCACGATCAAGGCCCGTGCCGTCCGCATGCCCTACGTGGCGAGCGACGGGCAGACCTACGAACTGAACCTCATCGACACCCCTGGCCACGTCGATTTCTCCTATGAGGTCAGCCGCAGCCTCGCCGCCTGTGAGGGCGCCCTGCTGGTCGTCGACGCCGCCCAGGGGATCGAGGCCCAGACGATGGCCAACGTCTATCTGGCCCTCGAACACGACCTGGCGATCGTGGCGGTGATCAATAAGATCGACCTGCCCAATGCCGATCCCGACCGGGTCGCGGGCGAAGTCGGGAAGTTCATCGGCCTGCTCGACGACGAGATGATCTATACCTCCGCCAAGGAGGGTCGCGGCATCGACGCCCTCTTGGAGGCGATCGTCGCCAAGATCCCGCCGCCGACCGGGCGCCTCGACGCCCCCACCCGGGCCCTGATCTTCGACTCGCATTACGACGCCTACAAAGGCGTGATCGCCTACGTGAAGGTGGTCGACGGCCAAATCCGCACCGACGACAAGATCCGACTGATGGGCACCGGCAAGGAGACCGACCTGATCGAGGTCGGGTTCTTCGGCCCGAACATGCAGACCACGGATGCCCTACTCGCGGGAGAGGTCGGTTACCTCGCGACGGGCCTCAAGGTCGTCAAAGATTGCCAAGTCGGCGACACCGTCACCCTCGCGGCCCGTCCGACCCAGACGCCGCTGCCCGGCTACCGTCCGGCAAAACCGATGGTCTTCGCCGGTCTGTACCCGGTCGACACCAGCGAGTTCCCGCTGCTGCGTGACGCCCTGGACCGCTTGAACCTCAACGATGCCTCGCTCACCTACGAGCCGGAATCTTCACTGGCCCTCGGGTTCGGGTTCCGCTGCGGCTTTCTGGGTCTCCTGCACATGGAGATCATCCAGGAGCGGCTTGAGCGGGAATACAACATGGATCTCCTCGCCACCGCACCCAGCGTCGAGTACGAAGTTCAGGTCCACGGCGACAAGACCATTCGGGTGGATAATCCCTCGGAATTGCCGTCCCCGGGCGAATACGACGAGATCCGTGAACCGCTGATGAAAATCAACATCATCGTGCCGTCACGTTTCATCGGCACCGTCATGGACCTCGTGACCAACAAGCGCGGCGTCTACGAAGAACTCCTCTACCTGGACGAGGACCGCGCCCAGGTGAAGTTCGTGATGCCACTCAGCGAACTGATCGTCGAGTTCTACGACCAGCTCAAGAGCCGGACGCAGGGCTATGCGTCGCTGGATTACACCTTCCACACCATGCAGGCTGCCGACCTGGTCAAGCTCGACGTGCTGGTCAATGGTCAGGCGGTCGACGCCCTGTCGATCATCACCCACCGCGACGATGCCTACGCGAAGGGTCGCCAGCTGGTCGAGAAGCTGAGGTCCCTGATCCCGCGCCAAATGTTCGACGTGCCGATCCAGGCGTCGATCGGGAGTCGGGTCATCGCCCGCGAGACGATCCGCGCGATGCGAAAGAACGTCATCGCCAAGTGCTACGGCGGAGACATCTCCCGCAAGCGTAAGCTGCTGGAGAAGCAGCGCGAGGGCAAGGCGCGGATGAAGATCGTCGGAAATGTCGAGATCCCCCAAGAGGCCTTCATGGCCGTCCTCAGCCTAGGGAGTGACAAGCAGACGGCGGGAAAGGACGACCGGTGACGACCGGGTCGGCTTCTGCCGCGGACGGTGTCGAGAGAGGACCAGGCACGATCACCGTAGTGGGCCTCGGGCCAGGCAACCCGGACGACCGAACGGTCGGGGTACAGCGGGCCCTCGACCGAGCGTAGCGGATCGTCCTGCGGACGGCTATCCACCCAGGGACCGCGGACCTGGCAGCCGATCCGCGGGTCTCCAGCTGTGACGACCTCTATGAGGCCAGTGCGAGTTTTGACGATGTCTATGACGGGATCGCGGACCGGGTGATCAGGGCCGCGGCGGTGGAGGATGTCGTTTTCGCCGTCCCGGGGCACCCGGCCTACGGAGAGCGGACCGTGCGCATGGTCCGCGAGCGGGCCGAAGCGGCCGGCATCGCC
>CADCWH010000097.1 GCA_902806395.1 uncultured Thermomicrobiales bacterium
CGCTGGCTCGACACCGGATTCGCACTGGCCCTGGCAGCGACCATCGTGGTGTCGATGAACGTGGTCGGGGTGACGCTGCTGGCGGCCGCGATCGTGATCCCGCCGGCGACGGCCCGGCTGCTGACCGACCGATTCGGTCGGATGACCCTGATATCGACCCTGCTCGGGGCGGGCACCGGCTTCGCCGGCCTCTACGCCAGCTATTTCTTCGACGTGGCCTCCGGCGCCGCGATCGTGCTGCTTTCGGCGGTGCTGTTCATCGTGGCCTACGCCGTCACCGGGCTCCGCCGCATCGTGCCCCACCGCCACCCCGCCCCAGCGGTCGCCCTCGCCACTCGCGACCCGGCAGCTGCCCCGATCGGCCGCGGCGGATCCCTCGGCCAAGGTTCGACCCCCTGAGCCCGGCTACTCCCCTGGCAAGGTGACGGGTGGGTCGTGGTCCGGCCAATGGCAGGGATGTTGCTGTCGGCGCCGGGCAGACCTTGGGAGCCCGGCGAGCCAGCGGCCGGTCGTCGGCCGACCGGTGTCACGGGTGCCATCGGAGGGAGTCAGGTCATGGGTTTCGTCTCACGAGGATTCCGTGGCCGTGCCAGGCCAAACGATGCGTTGGCCGCGCGGACCCCGCCGGGGCAGTATCTGGTCGATGACTTCCCCGTCCTCTCGGCTGGCCCGACCCCGAGGACGCGACTCGATCGCTGGGACTTCACTATCCGCGGCGAGGTCGATTCGCCCGCGCGGTGGAGCCATGCCGAACTGCTCGCCCTCCCCGCCGAAGAGGTCACTCGAGATATCCACTGCGTGACGAAGTGGTCGAAGCTCGACACGACGTGGCGGGGCGTCTCGCTCGATCTCCTGCTGGAAGGGATCGAGACGAGCGCCGACCACGCCGTCGCCTACTGCGACGGTGGATACACCACCAATCTCCCGCTCGACGACCTCACCGGCGGCAAGGCGTGGATCGCCTACGCCTACGACGGCGAGGACCTCGAGCCGGAACATGGCGGGCCGGCCCGACTCCTGGTCCCCCATCTCTACCTGTGGAAGAGTGCCAAGTGGGTCCGGGGCCTGGAACTCCTCAGTGAGGATCGCCCGGGGTTCTGGGAATCGCTCGGGTACCACAATTACGGGGATCCCTGGCGCGAGCAACGCTACCAGGGGGACGACTGACCAATGACGTCCAGCGTTCGCCCACGTCTCTCCTGGCGACTGGGCACCGTCGCGTCCGCGGCCCCCGAGACGCCGCGGGCCACGACGCTCGCCTTCGATGTGCCGGATTGGGCGGGCCATCGGGCCGGGCAGCACGTCGATATCCGGTTGACGGCCGAAGACGGCTACCAGACGGAACGGTCGTACAGCATCGCCTCCGTCCCAGCCCCACACCGGATCGAGATCACGGTCGAACGTCTCGACGATGGTGAGGTCTCCCCATACCTCACGGACGGCCTGACACCGGGCGATCAAGTCGAACTGCGCGGGCCGATCGGTGGCTGGTTCACGTGGGAAGCGAGCGACGGCGGCCCCCTGCTGCTGGTCGCCGGCGGCTCCGGAATGGCGCCGCTGATGTCCATGCTCCGGCACCGACACGCGGTGGACAGTGCGGTCCCGACCCGCCTCCTCTATTCCGCCCGCTCCGCCGACGAGATCCTCTATCGTCCGGAACTCGAACGCCTCGCGGCGGATGACGACCACCTGGAGATCACCTACACCCTGACCCGGACTCGACCCGCCGGTTGGTCGGGCTACGGTCGCCGCATCGACCGGGAAATCATCGAAGCCGTGGGGTGGGCGGCGGCGGACCGGCCGTTGGCGTTCGTCTGTGGCCCAACCCAGTTGGTCGAGTCGGTCGCGACGGGATTAGTCGGGCTGGGCTACGATCCCGGGCGCGTGAAGACAGAACGATTCGGGCCGAGCGGGAGGTAGTCGTGATGGCCGATGACCGGAGACTTGGCTACGATACGCTCGACGGCAACGCGGCGGGGGGCGTCCTGCGGGACCTCTTCGGGACCGACGTGACGGCGGCGAGGAGTACCTGCGCCGGGTGCCTGCGGGTGGCCGCCGTCGGAGAACTCGCCCTCTACGGTCACCAGATGGGCACGATCCTGCGCTGTCCTCGCTGCGACGCCGTGATCCTGCGGCTGGCCCGCGTCCGTGACCGCTACTGGCTGGACCTGCGCGGCACCGTGAGTCTGGTGATCCCGGTCTAGATCCAGCCAGGACCACCATGATTCCACGACACGTCGACATTCCAGCGGACCCGCCCCAGACGCTGATCAGCGAGAGTCACGTTCACCCGGGGGGACAAAGCCATTATCCGAACCCAGCACTGATCATCTCCCCACGGACACTGACCTGGCGCACCTGAACGTCCGAGATGTTTTGGCGCTCTGGGTCTCGGCGATGAACGAGTTGAGTCGTCGCCATATCCTGCGCTCCGACAACACGCCGACCGGTGACTATGCCAAATAGCTCGTCGCACGTGCGCTCGGTCTGGAACTGGCGTCCAACGCAAACGCGGCCTTCGACGCCATCGATGCCGACGGCGTGAAATACCAGATCAAGGCGCGTCGCCTAGCGTCTCCCGCGACGAGCCGGCAACTCAGCACAATTCGAAACCTCGACCAGGAGGGGTTCGACCATCTGATCGTCGTCCTGTTCGGGCCACGGTTTGAGGTGACGGGATGCTGGCAGATACCCATCTCGGTCGTGCACCGGTATGCCACCTACCAGAAGCACGTCAATGGGCACATCCTTCATGCCACGGAGGCAGTCCTCGCCGATGCCGAGATTTTCCGGCTCCACTTGAACGAACCGGCACCGGAGTGCAGCGGCTGATACGACATTCGGGACAGCACCCAAGATGTGGGTGGGACCGCATGCGATGTGGTGTGTGATCAGCCGCCGGGGACCGACGCGTCATCGCGGGTGATTGTTGCGTCGCGCCCGTCGTCGAACGGGTCGTCAGGCGATCACCTCGTGCCCGGGGTAGTCGTCCGACGCGTCGATCAGGATATCGAAGGGGCCGAAGACGCCCGCGGTGCGGAAGGTGGTGGCGTGACCAGTGGGACATCCCCACAACTGCCGCCGAACCCTGCCGCCGTCGGCGTCCCGACCAGCGCGCATCCCGATGATCGCCAACCGCCGGGTGCAGACCGGGCAGACGGGGGGGCGATCATCTTCCGGGGGCGCCTCGTGGGCATGGGGAGGCGCGACGGCTTGGTCCGTCTTTGACTGGCCGACAAAGATGATGCGCGGCACGGGGAACGTCTCCGGGTGGTCGGGGCAGATCGCGCATGGCTGGGTCAGGGTGCGGCACCGCATCAGCATCGTGTGGACGCCGAGAAATCGGACGACACCGTCACTATCCTGTGCGGGGAACCCGGATTCAATATGTCCGCCCGTGCCCTTGGTCCCGTCTAGGATCGGGACGTTTCCGATGTGGGCATCGGTCATCTCGACGCACGGACCGATACCGTTCGGGACCCACTATTCCCGGCCGCAGCCCACGACGCCAACGACGATGGGCTCCCGCTCCAGTCACCCCGCCGGGTTAATCACCCCGCCAGTGCCGTCTCGTTGCCGGACCGGCACCGCCAGGGCCACAGGGAGCCCGAGCGAAGTCGATCATCACCGGAGGGGACCGACAGTCGCGAGGGATACATCATCTGTCAGTGGCTGCGATGGTCGATGATCGGCAAGGCGTGGCCGCGCATTTCGCCGGGCCCTATCTCCCGCCACTACCCGGACAGGGTCGGCTGACCGCCGTAGGCGAGGAGAGTGGACCAAGCGGGCCATGGGCTACTGTCGAGGCACCGGTCAGGGCGTGGCGCCAGCCTGTATCAGCAGTTCCCGGACCTCGCGGGGCGTCAACCCCTTCATTGCCCGGCCGATCTTGCGCTCGACGTCGGCCTTCTCCAGGAACCCCTGCTCGCGCGCCCACTTCCAGAATGCGGTGTGGGAGTAGTCGGCCATGTCGATATCGC
>CADCWH010000098.1 GCA_902806395.1 uncultured Thermomicrobiales bacterium
GGAGTGGCACGTCCACCACCCGGGCCGACCGGCGATCCAGGCAGGCCAAGGTCAGCACCTGAATCGCCCCTCGTCGCCGGAGCCAGCGGGCCAGGTGATCGGCACTGAGCCCGGAGCTGACGATGCCGTGGACCACAAGCACTCGACGCCCGCACAGGTTCTGACCGGCGTCCTGGCGACCGGACGGATTGAGGATCGGAGCCGCGCCGCGCCGGATCGTCACGCTGCCACCCGCGCTGGACAATCCCGTCGAGACGCGACGGACCGTGACGGTATCGGCCTCGAACGCGAGCCCGGCGGTTCGCAGCATCGGAGAGAGGTCGTCGAGGACGCGCCGCCCGCCCGCACCGCAGGCTAGCAGGAGCGGGAGGGTCGCCGCATCATCTCCTAGGTCGTGGGCGATGTCTCGGGCCATCTCACCCAGCCGCGCCACGATGGTTTCCCGGTCCAGGAGGGTCTCCCCCGTCTCACCGTCATCGAACCGGTTCCGACCGGCGTTGGCCATGACCAGGCGCAAGTAGTCTCGCCGGTACAGCACCTTAATTTGGACGTTCGGGTACAGGGCGCGTAGGAGCCGGACCTTGCGGTGCTTGCGGGTGACGAGCCGCTGGCGCATCGTCGTCAACTCGACATAGAGTCGATGGTCGGGCAGATAGAAATCCGGCGTGATGAACTCGACCGGTCGCCGCTGGTCGTCCCACCGGATCGGGAATGTCGTGGGCTCGTACGACCATCGGACGCGATAGTCGGTAAGCATCTGGGCGAACGCGGTCTCGAACGGGTGAGCGAACGGTTCGTCCGCCGCTCGTAACCGCGGCCGGAACGGCAAGTGAATCGGCTGCCAGTCCGCTCCCGGAACCTCCCACGGGTCGCTATGACCCGGTTCGCTGGAACTGATGATGTTCGACCCCAAGACGTCGCTGCGAAACCCCTCGGACATACCCATCCCCGCGCCAGGTCTCGTCGGCGCTCGGCTCTCGTGATGCGCGGGGGCACCCCCATTCTGGCACGGCTCCCTGACCCCTGACAACGGCCAAGCAGTCACTGTCTTGGGTCTCCGACGACCCGGTGCCGCCTAGCGACTCGCGTCCTCCGTCCCGCTACCTTCGTCGATCGTCAGCTGGCCCGGCAGCAGGATCGAGAGGTGCGTCATGTCCTGGCCCGGCCGAGCACCGTGCCAGTGGTGTTCGTTCGGCTCGATCAGCACCACGTCACCGGCCTCGACCTCGATTTCCGTCTCATCCGTGGCGATGATGCCGTGCCCCGCTGTCACAACCAACACCTGTTCCGTAGTGTGGCGGTGCCAGCGATTCCGGGCGCCGTCCTGAAAGGTGACCGCCGTCACCCGCTGTGATGCGGCATGTGCCGAGGTGACCAGCTCTTGCCGGAGGACTGAACCGACGAAGATCGGGGCGTTGTCCGGTGCGCCAGCGGCGTCGTCGATCGTGAATCGCTTCATGGTGCTCTTCCTACCCAGTTTGTCCGAACGCTTGCGAGCCATCGCCCTCCCGTGCATCGTCGCAGGGGCGGGGCCGCCGCGTCGCGCGTCGCGACGGCCGACCGTGTGCCGAGGGGTATACTTGTCCCGGATTTGACTGACCGGTCGCTCCCCGATGCTTGAGAGGGATGCCGGTGAGGTCGTCGGCGTGACGGGTGTCTCGCCGCACGGTAAATGGGAGAACTGACGAGCACATGGCCGAGAACAATACGGGCGGCAACGGCGGTGCCGACGGGCGCCATTTCGACCTGGTGTTGCTGGGCGGCGGGACGGGTGGATACGTCGCCGCGATCCGGGCCAAGCAATTGGGGCTCAACGTCGCGGTGGTGGAGGAGATCAAGCTCGGTGGCACCTGCCTGCATCGGGGCTGCATCCCGACCAAGGCGATGTTGAAGTCGGCCGGCATCTTCGACGACGTCAAGTCGGCCGCCCAGTTCGGCGTGAATATCAGCGGCGATATCACGTTCGACTATGACACGGCGCTGGGTCGCTCACTCAAGGTGGTCGATACGCAATACAAGGGGCTAATGTACCTCTTCGACCGTAAGCACAAGATCCCGGTCTTCATGGGTCGGGGGCGACTCCTTGACGCCCACACGGTCGGGGTCACCCCGAACGACGGCGGGGCACCGTTCAGCCTGACCGGCACCAATGTGATCATCAACACCGGCTCACGGCCCCGGCCGATCGAGGGAGTTCCGTACGACGGCGTCCGGGTCATCAACTCGGACCACGCGGTGGTCCTCGATCACCTGCCGAAGAGTTTCATCATCCGGGGTGGCGGCGCGACCGGCGTCGAGTGGGCCTCGATCTATCACCGGTACGGCTCCAAGGTCAGCCTGGTCGGCCGGATCGTGCCTTCCGAGGACAAGGAAGTCAGCGACCATCTGACCAAGTCGTTCCAGCGCCAGAAGATGGACCTGGTCCTCGATGCTCGGCCGACCGCCGATGACATCGATGTCAAGGCCGATGGGGTCTCGATGCGGGTCACGGATGGCAAGGGCAAAGAGCGAGTCATCGACGCCGAAGTCCTGTTGGTCGCCATCGGCCGCCAGGGCAACGTGGAGGATATCGGGCTGGAGACGGTCGGGATCACGACAGAGAAGGGCTACATCCCGGTCGATCCGATGCTGCGGACTAATGTCCCCAACGTCTACGCCATCGGCGACGTGAACGGTCAGCAACTCCTGGCCCACACCGCGATGCACATGGGCATCATCGCCGTCGAGCATATCTGCGGCTTGGATCCCTACCCGCTCGACATCCTGAACTCGCCCTCCTGCACCTACTGTGAGCCGGAGATCGGCAGCGTCGGCCTCACCGAGCAGCAGGCACGGGACCTCGGTCACGAGGTCAAGGTCGGCCGATTCCCGATGCGGCCCAACGCCAAAGCCCTGATCGAGGGCCACGCCGATGGCTTCACCAAGATGGTGGCCGACGCCGAGACTGACGACCTGCTCGGGGTCCACATCATCGGTCCCCACGCGACCGAACTCATCGCCGAGGCTGGGCTGGGCAAATTGCTCCAGACCAGCGTCACCGAGATCGCTATGGCAGTCCACCCCCACCCGACCGTTTCCGAGGTGATGGGCGAAGCGGCCCTCGATCTCCTGGGCCACGCCATCCATATCTAATTCCAGCGAGATTCCGGCGGGGCCGGCGGAGAGCGGCCCTGTCCCGCCGTACCCCACCGTGGCCCCGCCGGGTCTACCGTCCGACGGGGCATCAGTGTATCGGGGGACCGCGTGCGAATGACGCCGATCATCGCGGGGATCTCTGCCCGCTTGCGCGGGGTCGACCCGCGTGCCGCAGCGTTGGCCGGGATCGTCTCTTCTGTCGCCTACGCGGCCGTGATGGAGTTCGATCGCCGGGTGACCGGCAGCAGGGTGGATGACCTTATCCTGGTGGGTCGCCCATTCGTTCCCGGTCGGCCCGACCTGGCGCGGAAGGTGGGAGCGATCGTCCACCTGGCGAACGGGACCTCTCTGGCCCTGGCCTACGCGGCATTCGGGCACGATCGTCTGCCAGGTCCGGCTTGGCTCCGGGGCGCGGTGTTCCTCAACATCGAGAACCTGGTCCTCTACCCCGTCATGGTCCTCGACCGCTACCACCCAGCCGTGCGGGACGGCCAACTCCAGTCGTACTGGTCGTGGCCGTCGTTCGCCGAGTCGATCCCGCCGCATGTCGCCTATGGGCTCTGCATTGGACCCCTGTATGGGGCCCTGCGCCGTGAGTCGGCTTCCGCGGCATCCGGAGACGCTGGATGACCGCCGTTGACCCCCTTCGCACCGGTCGCCGGTCCCTCTTCGCGGCCGTGGCGGGCGGCGCGGCCGTTCACCTCGCCGCACGATCCGCGGCGTCCAAGGGCGGATTCGCGGGCGCGCCGGCAGCGTCTCCGGCCCTTTCAGACCGGACCGCTGCGGTGACGCTGGTCGCGACCGGTTTAGTGAACCCGCGTGGCATGGCCTTCCGCCCCGACGGGACGCTCCTCGTCGCGATCGGCGGCAAAGCCGGCCCCAATGCCGGCGTGGTCGAGGTCACCGATGGCTGCCCGCGGGTGATCGTCGATGGTCTGCCGACGGCCAGGGTAGCTTTCCGAGCCATCGCCGGCGTCTCGGACCTGGCGGTGCTCGACGGGCGGACCTTCCTGCTCCTCGCGGGCGGGAATGCCGAAGGGGGCACCCCGCCGAACGGGATCTATGAGTTCGACGACGACGGCGCGGTAACCCTGCTCGCCGACCTGAGCACGTTTATCCGTGATAATCCGGTCGCCGAAGTACCCGCCGACTACGACGCCGACGGACAACCGTACGCCTTGGCAGTGGAGCCCCGAGGGGACGGCTTCCTGGTCACCGAAGGCAACAGTAACCAGTTGTTGCGCGTGTCGGTTTCCGACGGGTCGATCGAACGCATTGCCGACCTCTCGAGTGGGCACCCGATACCGACCGGCTTGGCCGTGGACGATGAGGGGGCAGTTCACGTCGCGTACTTCACGGCTGCCCCCTACGAGGAAGGGACCGCGCGGGTCGTGCGCATCCTGCCGGACGGCATGGTCAGCGATGTCTGGCGTGGGCTCTCGCTGGTGATCGACCTGGCATTCGGCCCCGACGGGACGTTGTGGGCGCTGGAGATGGCGACCGGGCATGGCGACGACCCGGGTGCGATCCGGTCCGGCACCGGTCGAGTCGTTCGGCGAGGTGCCGACGGAGACTCGATCGAGGTCGCAACCGGGCTCGAGCTGCCGACGCGGATGCGGTTTGCGTCGGACGGCGCCCTCTATGTCAGTGGCCCGGCATTCGGAGCGGATGACGGCGAGGGTTGGGTCATCCGCCACGAGCCTGTCGTGGCAGAAAGCCGGCCCATCGCGACTCCCGCGATCACCTCGCTGACTCGCTCAGGAGAGTGCCCGACCTGACAGGGGTCGCCGACCGTGGGCAGGGTCCGGACGGCCAGAAACGGTTATCCCCGGCCCGTTCCACCGAAGCCCGCCGGATCAGATCTTGGTCTCCACGTTGTCTGGAGTCTCCTGCGGGCCATCCGATCGCACGGGCAAGCGGACCGTGAAGGTTGACCCGCGGCCGATTTCGCTCGCGACCTCGATCGACCCTCCGTGGAGGCGGATCAGGGCCGCTGAACCGGCCAAGCCGATCCCGGACCCCCGGATGGTGCCGACGTTGGTCCC
>CADCWH010000099.1 GCA_902806395.1 uncultured Thermomicrobiales bacterium
CAGCCGAGCACCGACCGTCGCGAAGTCGGCGAGGGTGGCGGGGGGGACGGAGTGGTCGGCCAGGTAGGTCAGGAACTGGTCGGCGACGGCGACGAGGGAGATGTCGGCAATCGGTAGCCGCTGGCGCTCGATCAGGCGGAGGAGGAGATCGAGCGGTCCCTCGAAGGCCGGCAGGTGGAGTTGATAGTCATTGAGCATGCCGCTCCCCGTCGGTTCGGCAGCGGCGACCATCGGCTCTCCTCCTCTCACCGTCACCCGACCGGCCGCTCCGGCCCTCATACCAGCGGGCCGAGCAGGACCCAGCGCTGGATTCGGATCGTGTCCTCCGGGTCTCTTCGTGCCGGCCGAGTGTACGGCATCGGCCGGCGACCATCCCGCACCGGAGATCAGGTTCCGCGCCCGCGTGCCGACCCTGGGATGGTAGGACACCAGGGCTGCCCCGTCGACGGGCCGCGGCCACGATATCGTCCCCCAACTCTTGCCAGCTTCTTCCCTATCATGCAGCGACGGTGTCTGGCGGTGAACCCGGCTGGGTCACCCCTGGCGTAGTCCGGTGCGGTCAGCCGGCCTCGTCGGCGGCCATGAGGGTCCGAAGGGCGGGGTCGGTCACGGGGTCCGGGTCGTGGTGGTGAGCGATCAGCCAGGATGTTTGGGGGGAACACCCGAGACTCGTTGCCATGTCGGCACCGAGGTCGGCGTGGTGGAGTGCGAGGACGAGGCCGGACCGCCAGCGGGTGACGGGCGGGGTAGGTTCGGCCAGGCGGGCGAGGAGGGCCGGGGCGAGGCTGCGGAGCACGACGCGGGCGACGCGATGCGGGAGCCGGACCGGTCCGGGCACGGCGGGTGTCCCCGCCTTGGCTAGGTCATGCAGGAGGGCGGCGACGGCGAGGTCCTGATCACCCGGTGACGCGGCAACCACGCGGTGCCGGACGCGAAGGGCATGCTGGCGATCAAAGGCGGAGAGGCGGTCGAACGCGCGTCGCTGGGCGGGGGAGAGCAGCGACAACGCCGCATCGTCGGCAGGGTCATCCTGGGGCTGGACCGTCGCGGAACGCAGGGCCTGCAGACCCTGGCGGAGTCGGTGAACCGTGACCTGGATGACGTGGTCTAGACGTGAGAAGAGTCTTGCCGTCCTACCGATCATGGCGTGCGTGGTCGCCCGGCTTCCGCGATCACGACCACGGGTGTTCTCTATGCGATGAAGGACCGCGTCGCCCGGGCCGCGACCCTGTCGAGACAACGGGCAGCGTGCCGCCGAGACGACTCCGGGAGAGTGATCCTGACCACGGCGCGGCCGTTTCGATGTCGGTGTCAGAGGTAGTAGAGGGTATCGAGGAGAAGGTCCCGGATCGGTCCGGTGATGCCCCCAACGACCGAGCTGCCGAGGCTGCCACCGACGAAGAGGAGCAGGAGCAAGATGATGAAGCCGTAGCGCTCCAGCGGTGCGAGGACGGGGGTCCAAAAGTTCGGCAGGATGGCCATCAGGATCTTGTGGCCATCGAGCGGGGGAATCGGGATCATGTTGAAGGAGGCGAGGAGGATATTGACCCACATGAACCACGTCAGGTAGAAGCCGAGCGTGCCCGGGGTGTTGCCACCCGCCCGGATTGCGTCGTCGAACCGGAGGGGGATCGAGACGACGGCGGCCTGGACGACATTCGAGAGCGGGCCGGCGAAGGCGATCAGGCCCATCGACACCTTGCGCTGACCGAGCGTCGGCCGGAGTCGATACGGGTTGACCGGGACGGGCTTGCCCCAGCCGATGGCCGGGAAGCCGAAGGCGATGAGGACCATGCCGAACAGGCCGAAGGGCTCGAAGTGGACGGCGGGGTTCAGCGAGACACGGCCGAGCATCGCGGCCGTGTCGTCGCCGAGTCTCCAGGCAGTCCAGGCGTGCATGAACTCGTGGATCGTGACGGAGATGATGAACGAGAGGAGGATCGCGAAGACGGTCTCCGGTGCCCGCTCGGAATAGGAGAACATCGCCTGGGTGCCTTTAGCTGATCTAGATCGCCGCGTAGACCGGGCGGCCCTGGCCCTCGTAGGCCTCGGCACCGGACCCCGGGTAGAGGTGACAGGCGACATGGTGGCCGTTGCCCTGGTCGGCGAAGACCGGGTCGATGTGACGGCAGACCTCCATCGCGTAGGGGCAGCGGGTGTGGAAGTGGCAGCCGGACGGCGGGTTGATCGGGCTGGGCACGTCGCCGCTCAGGATGATCCGCTCGCGTCGCTTCTCGATCACCGGGTCGGGGATCGGCACGGCGGAGAGGAGAGCCTTGGTGTACGGGTGGAGTGGATCGTCGTAGAGCGACGCGCTGGGGGCGAGTTCCACGATCTTGCCGAGGTACATCACCGCGACGCGGTTGGAGATGTGCTTGACGACCGAGAGGTCGTGGGCGATGAACAGGTACGTGAGTCCGAACTGATCCTGGAGGTCTTCGAGCAGGTTGACGATCTGGGCCTGGATCGAGACGTCGAGGGCCGAGACGGGCTCGTCGGCGACGATGAAATCCGGGTTCGCGGCCAGGGCCCGCGCGATGCCGATCCGCTGCCGCTGGCCGCCGGAGAACTCGTGGGGGTAGCGGTTGGCGAAGTAGGGGTTGAGACCGACGGTCTGAAGCAGTTCCTGGACCCGCTTGGTGCGCTCGCCCTTGGCCACGAGGTGGTGGATCTGCATCGGCTCGGAGACGATGTTGCCCACCGTCATCCGGGGGTTCAGCGAGGCGTAGGGATCCTGGAAGATCATCTGGAGGTGGCGGCGCATCTTGCGCATCTCGCCGCCGTCC
>CADCWH010000100.1 GCA_902806395.1 uncultured Thermomicrobiales bacterium
AGCTTGGCGCAGATGGTGGCGGTGGCGACGCCGTGCTGGCCGGCGCCGGTCTCGGCGATCACGCGGCGCTTGCCCATCCTCTTCGCGAGGAGCCCCTGGCCGAGCGCGTTGTTGATCTTGTGGGCGCCGGTGTGGGCGAGGTCCTCCCGCTTGAGGAAGATGCGGGCACCTCCGGCGTGGGCGGTGAGGCCGGCGGCGAAGTAGAGCGGTGTCGGACGGCCGACGTAGTCGCGTGCCAAGGCGTCGAACTCGGCTTGGAAGTCAGGATCACGCTGGCAGGCAGCGTAGGCATCGCGGAGTTCGTCGAGGGCGGGCATCAGGGTCTCGGGCGCGTAGGCGCCACCGAAGATGCCGAAGCGGCCCCGGGCGTCGGGCATCGTCGTCGGCGGGGCGAGGTCGACGGCCATGAGGACTCCTCGTCGGGATGACGGATCGAATGGGAACCAGCCTAGATGATACCGCACCGGTCCCGGCATCCGGCGCGTCGACGCTCGGGGCCTCCGCACAATGACGAGTCCGGCCGTGGCGATCGGATCGCCGGTGCTAGTGCGTAGACACGGAGTCGCCGATGGCCGGGTCGCATGATGCGCGACCGGACCATCGGCATCTCTGAAGCTCCGGGCCGGGAGGACGATGCAGGAACGGTGGCAGTATCACGGTGTCTACCGTATGGAGCGCTTCCCACCGTCCGTCCGATCACCGCCCGGCTCGGTGTTCCGGGCCTCGTTGAAGGCGGCAGCGTTAGCGAGACTGGATCTGGAGCCTGAGGCGAGGTGGCGGACGGCTGGGTCGGCGACGGGGCGACCTGGCCGCTGATGGTGGCCGGTCCATCGGTGCAGATCCCGAGGTTGGTGCGCCAACAGTGCTTGTCGGAGGAAACCATCGACTTGGACTGCCTCAGCGCCGTAGGCGCACCGACACGCCGGGCAACGAACGCGGGTCGATGGGCGGGAGTCCGGTGAACCCGGGGGCCACGACTCAGTAGCGACATGCCGACACCCGAAAACGACCGAGACCGGCGCTGGTCCGCAAAGGCGGGCACCGGTCTCGGTCGAGTCGGTCGGTATGGTCAACAGATCAGTCCGGTTGAACGCCCAAGGTCTGGGACGCGTCTGTCAATGGCGATCAGCCGTCTCCCTCGTCGTCCTCGTCGTCGTTCCCATTGCCGTTGCCATTCCCATTGCCGGGTGAGTCATCGTTCCCGTTGTTGTCGTCGTTCCCGTTGTCGCCGCCGTTGCCGGGATCACCATTATTGCCGTCGTCGGGGACCGAGGTGGCGAGGTCGTCATCCTGCTCATCGTCTCCGACGGTGATTTGGACGCCCTCTCCGCTGAGACGCCCGTCACCCAGAAGGAAGTAGGGTGGGCCGCCGAAGGTGTCTGATTCGCTCAAGTTGATGAAGGTGACGGTGTTCTCGCCCTCCTCAAGGAGATCGGGGGCCATCCGGAACCCAACCTGGCTCCAAACGGAGGGATCACCGGTGACGGCATTCCAATTCACAAACGGATCGTCACCCTCGTAGACTCGGCGGCCGTTGACCTCGATCGCAAGGGGGTTGAGTCCCTCGATCTCGTCATCCAGGCCGAGGACGGTGAGGGTGACCGGTGCTTCCGGGCTGCCGTCGAGGGTGAAGACGAGCGAAGCCGACGGGTAGTCGCTCTGCGCTCCATAGACGGCCACCCAAGGTCGGCCATAGTAGTCCTGCAACGCGGGGTCGGCTTGGTAGAAGCCACCTTCCCAATCCGAGGCGGCCACTTCGGCCTCGTCGTCGTTTCCGTCGTCCTCATCATCGTCCGTGGCAGGGGTCGGCGCGGTGGTCGCTTCGGCATCGGCAGCTTCGGTTGGGTCAACCGTCGCGATCTCGAAGACGATGGGGGTATTGGTGGCCTCGGTCGAATCCGCCGAGTCGTCACCGGCCGCAATGGTGGCCGTTGAGAACTCGATGACGATCGGCCCAGAGGTGCCCGTGGCCTGGGCGGCGCCCTGACCGGTGGTGCTGCCGAGTGTCAGGATAGCGCCGAGGGCGGCGAACACGGCGAGGGCGACGACACAGATCTTGAGCATGGCATTACCTCCGATGACGGCGATTGGGTCCCGGTCGCGACGAGCGGATGCCTGGCGTCGTCTGGCGATCGCAATCCCCCGGCCAAGGGGGGAGGTGGCGCACGGTGGGATCACACCCAGAGCGCCGGGGGAGGGGTTTCACGCGGAGGGGAGGACGATCCCGGCAAGGCGCTCGATGCCGGCTAAGTCGTCGAGTGCCAGCCACTGGAGCATCAGTTCCTCGACCCCAGCGGCGCGAAATCGCTCGATCCCCTCTTGGATATCGGCCGCCGAGCCGACCAGCGCACCGCCCGCCCGCAACTCGGCTGGATCGCGATCGCCACCGCGACGCCGCAATTCGGCTTCGTCTTCACCCGGGGCGACCCTGGTCATCAGGGTGCGGGCGATCGACCCAGGGTCGCGACCCTCGCCCCGGGCGAGGCGGGTCAGTTCCGCCGATAGCTCGGTGAAGCGATCAGGGGTGACGAAGACGGCGTTCCACTCGGCCGCGAAGCGGGCCGCCAGCGGGAGGGTGCGACGGCGGCCGTTGCCCCCGACCACAATCCGAGGGGAGGGTGAAGTGGGGGATTCGGGCACGAACTCAGCCCCGGCGAGGTTGGTGTATTGGCCGTCGCGGGTCACAGGGCCGTCGCGACGGGTGAGGCGGTAGACGGTTTCCAACCCGTCCTCGAATCGGGTGAAACGCCCCGGGATGTCAAGCAATTCGAACCCGAACGCCGCATGCTCCCGCTCCTGCCACCCGGCACCGAGACCCAGTCGCAGGCGGTCACCCGAGAGGTCATTGACCGCCAGGGCCTGCCAGGCGGTGATCACCGGGTCTCGGAACGACAGCGGAGAGACGATCGGGCCAAAGGTGATCCGCTCGGTGTTCCCAGCGAGCCACGTCAACGATGCCCACAGTTCGAGGGCCGGGAGGACCGGGCCGGCCGGGTTGGTGAAATGGTCGGAGCGATAGAGCCCCGTGAATCCCAGCGTCTCGGCGGCGCGGGAGATGCCTTGCCAGCGAGACCAGGTCAACCCGTCCTGACCCTCGATCATCAGCGATATCTTCAATGGTCTCTCCCCCAGTCGCTCCTGCCACGGCCGGTCGCCTCTGGTCAGTGGTGAGGCGGGCCGGTCGAAGTGTAGTCAATGGTCATATCGAGGGGGAAAGTCGATGATGACTAGACGTGCGGTGAACGTCTGCGGCTGCCGGGTCTACCCGTTGCCGCGGAGGCGGGTGATGATCGCCGGCCGGACGGGGACGATGGACGGGACGACATCGTAGACGTGATCTTGCGCGAGGAGGTTCCCGATCGCGTCGGATGGCACGGGCGGGGAGAAGACATACCCCTGTCCCAGTGTCGCCCCGAGATCGCGGGCGTGGTTGATCTGTTCGCCCGTCTCCAATCCCTCAGCCGCGACCGTGACCTCGAGGGAATTGGACAACGAGGCGAGCGATGCCAACACCGTCGAGGCGCGAGTGTGATCCGCGG